>CANQHY010000084.1 GCA_947623975.1 uncultured Bacilli bacterium | reverse complement strand
CTAAACACGAAATTGAAGTATTAGCGAAAGATGAGGCTAATAGTTTCATCGAAGATGGTTATGAAGCTATGGTAGATGAAGCTAACAGACTTGCTCAAAAGGGCTATGCTAATATGACGGATCGTGAAAAGATTATCTTTACGACTTTAGGTAATGAAATTACTAAAGAAAGGGATAAAAAAGAGTTAAAAGCTTTAGGTGCAAATGAAGCTTTATTGGCTGATAAAAGGTGGATAGAACACCGAAATCAATTTAATTCAAATGTACCTATTGAAAAAATTTATGCCTTATATAAAGGCACACAACCGAAATCAAAGGTTGAAAACCCAGGTAGTATGAAAAATACACCAACAAAAGAGGCCAAAGATACTTATACTGATGAGGAAATTTCAAAACTAACTTTAGAAGATTTAGACAAACCTGGAGTTTTTGAAGCGGTAAGAAAATCAATGACTTCTAAAAATTATTAATTAAAGAAAGAGAGGAAGGATAGCTCATGGATGGAGCAAAACAAACAATATGGCATCAAGCCTATATTAGAGCGCTAGAAACTATCACTAGCCTTCGGAATCACTGTGATTTTAAATTTGAAAAAGATAGTAAAAATGCAAAGGAAGTTAAAGTACTTAATGCTGTAAGACCTACAGTTAAAAAGTATGTACCAGGCACTAAAATTGATAGAGAATCAATTAGTGCAACTGATATGATTTTAAAACTAGATCAATTTTATTATTTTAATATTTCAATTGACGATGTTGTAAAAGCACAAACAGTGCCAGGTGCAATGGAAGCGACCGCTAAAGAAGGCGCTATTGCATTATCTGAAGAAGGGGATAAATATGTTGCAGAAGTTGTTAAAACTGGTGTAACTAATGAAGACATTAAAGCTGTAGATAGTATTACACCATCAAAAGCAAATGCCATTGAACATATTGAAGATGGATTTGCGGTTTTATATGGTAATAATTGTAAGGTAAGTGAAAACTACTGGTTAGAAGTAGACCCTACTTATTACAAATATATTAGACCATCAATTACTGAATTATTAACTAACAACGTAGAAATGGCTAAAAAAGGTATTGTTGGTAAGTATGGTAATGCTAATATCACTATTGAAAACTTATTACCACATGATGAAACAGATGTATATAACATTTTAAGAACTGAACATGCTGTTGCCTTTGCGGAACAAATTAATAAAGTAGAAGCTTATAGACCACAAGATGCATTTGAAGATGCTTTAAAAGGCCTATATGTATTTGGTGCTTTATTAGCTAGACCTGAAGAAATAGTTGTTTTAAAAACCAAAAAAACTGGATTAACACCCTAGCGAGCCCGAAAAGGGCGAAATTAACTCTGTAACAGTTAGTGTTACTGCTGCATCAATTAAGAAATCAGAAGCAATAGCTGATAAAGAAGTAGCTAGTATTTCTGTCGATGGCGGGGAAGAACCTTATTCTTATGAAATAACTGGTACAGATGCTGATAAGTTTAAAGAAGAAGAAGCTAAAGTTAAATTAGCGGAAGCTCTTACCGAAGAAAAAACTTATACAGCTAAAGTCAAAGTTACTGATAAAAACAGCAAAGAAAAAGAAAGCGCTGAATTTAGTGTTGAAGTAACTGCTGATGAATAGAGGCGAAAGCCTCTTTTTTATCGTGTTAAAAGCAAAAGTAAGTGCAATTCTTACAAACACGACTGATTAGAAAGGATTATTATGGAAAAAGTAGAATATTACACATTAAGACCAAATTTAAAACAAATTTATGGCAAAAAAGTAGATAAGACAACAGAGTTTACAGAAAAGACTGATGATGGGACTGTTCATCAAACATTTAAAAATTTAACTTTAACAACTGAAATCAAAAGAAAAGAAAATATTGGCAAAATTAAGGTAGAAGAAGAATCTAAAATAATTGTTAAAGTTCCTAGCGGTACTATTTTAATTTGGAACGAAAACGAAGGATTCATAGTGCCTCAATATCAAATGTGTACTCTAGAAGACGTGGAAGAAGATATAAAAAACATGAAAGAAATATATAAAGGTGATGCAAATGACACTAAAAGAAATGAAGATAAAAACGTTTAGCTTAATTGAAGAATATTATCCAGAAGAAAAAGGATTAGCGGAAGATGAAGACGTTTTAAACAAAATAAATGGTGTTGTTAATCAAATACAACTTGATTTAATGAAATATCGAAAGATTAATGCGAGTAAAGAAATAACTATATCTAAAGAAGATGAAAAAGCAATTGATTTAAAAAAAGAGTTGGCAGATTGTTACCAAATTAAGTTAATTGATATTCCATATGATATAGATTTTGAGATGCCGAATGATGAAACAATAATTCTTCCAGATGATTATGAAGGGACGTTTATTATCTACTATTATAGATATCCTAATTTAGTTAAAACAACATTTGACGACGAAGATGAGAGTTCAAAATATGATGAAGAATTTGTTTTTGATTTAGATAGTGTATTATTAGAGATTATGCCATATGGTATAGCCGCGGATTTATTAAAAATGGATATGATAAGTGGGTATGGTAAATATTTCTATGAAAGATATTTAGAAATGAAAAACGGCATTGACTCTAGAAGAACGAGCGGAAGAATTACAATAGAAGGTGGATATGATGTCTAGTTTAACTGATTTAATCACTCGAAATTATCGAAATTTTAGAGGAGTTGATTTTACTAATAATGATGTTAAAGAATATAGAAGTCCATCTGCCTTAAATATGTGGAGAAATTACGAGGATAGTGATTGCATCCAAACAAGGCCTGGAATGAAATTGTTAAATAATTTTGGCAATAAAATTCTAGGCTTATTTTTTTTGAATAAAGATGATATTCTACATTGTTTAGTTCACGTTGGACCAAAACTATTAGAATGGACTAATTACCCAAATTTACCCGTTGAAACTAGTGAATTATTTGATGGTATGAATTTAATAGAAAGCCATTACTTTGTTTTTGATAATACATTATTTATTATAGATGGGATAAATTATTTAGAATATGACGGAAAAGACGTAAAAAAGGTAGAAGGAACAATCCCAATCACTTCATATTATAAAAATCCAAATGGTTCTACTTCTATTGATACAACAACAGATACTGATTTAATTTATCAGCCCGTTAATTGTTTAACATCATTGAGAAAAAATGTATTTATCGGCGACGGAGAAAGTATTGATTATTATTTAGATTCACAAGATTTAGATTCGCCATCTGTTTATTTAATGGAAGCCGAAGTAAATAGCGTTAAATTAATTGAAAATGCAGATTTTGATGTTGATAGGGATACAGGAATTGTAACATTTCATGATGCACCAGAAAAAGATGCTGAAGTTATTATAACTTATAGTAAGACAAATAAAGACCATAAAGGAAGAATATTAAATAGTACGACCTTATGTGAATTTGATAATAGAATCTTTTTCAGTGGCAATCCTGATTATCCTAATGCTGTATTTCATTGTGAGTTAAATGATCCAAGATATGTGAGAGATACAGCTTATTATGAATGTGGGCTAGATTTAGCACCTATAAAGGCTATAATCCCTGGTAATAATGTTTTATGGGTAATTAAGTCAATTGAACAAAACCAAAGCAGTATTTATTATTTAACTGCAACGATAGATAATACCTATAATAAAATTTATCCTAGTGTAACTGGTTCTATTTCACTTGGCTGTGTATCAACCGGTATTAATTTTAATGATGACATAGTTTTCTTCTCAAATAGGGGATTAGAAGGTATTTCAAGTGGTACCTTATATAGCGAACAACTATTACAGCATCGGTCTAGTTTTGTTGATACAAAAATGATTAACGAAACTAATTATAAAGATGTTAAATTAGCCGAATATAAAGGTTATTTATTGTGCTTAATAGATTCGCATATTTATTTAGCAAATAGTAGGAGCAAATTTCAAAATACATCAAATGATATAGAATATGATTGGTTTTATTGGGAATTGCCTAATAATATTACTTTTATTAAAGAATATCGCCAAAACCTTTATTTAGGAAATGAAAATGGCGAATTATTTATTTTAGAAGGGCAAAAAGACAAAGAAGAAGATATACCTAGTTATTGGACCACTTCTAAAGATGATTTTGGTTATCCTAGTTATACAAAGACCACTAACAAAAGAGGAAATGTGGCAGAAGTAAAACCTATGGATAATAAAGAAATTCATGTCGATACAATAGTAGATGGGGTTTTAAAAGAGAAAAAAATATTTAGTGACGAAAAAGGTTATATAGCATATAGGATAAAAGATAAGAAATTTAAAGATATACAAATAAAATTTAGTTCAAACAAACCATTTGGACTTTTTTCATGTACTTTGCAAGGTTTTATAGCAGGGTACATTAAAAGATAGGAGGATATAAAAAATGGACGAAAGATTAGCGGCAATTGAAAAACAAAAGCAAGATGCTTTAAATCAAAGTAATCAAACTTACGGTGGAATGCTTCAAAATAATGAAGATTTGTATAATCAACAAAAGAATTATGCTGATGAATATGAACGAAGCCAAAATGAGTCTTTAGATAAACAATTGGCATTCCAAGAACAATTGATAAACCAACAAAAAGATACTGCACGGCAAAATATGGAAACTGAATCAAAAAAGGCTAAAAATGATTATTTTTCATATATAAATCCTTATGGCTTACAAGCTGAAAGTATGGCTAGCCAAGGCTTGCTTAATAGCGGTGTATCCGAAACTGCGAAACTAGGTGGATATAATACATATCAAAATAGATTGGCAACAGCCAATAAAGCAATGCAAGATGCATTTGTACAATACGATAATGATATAAACCAAGCAAGATTAACAAATGATGTTCAAAAAGCCCAAAATGCATTAAAACGTTTAGAAATGCAATTACAATATTCGGAAAGTTATTATAATAACAAAAATAGTATTACTCAAAATCAATTAAATAATAATCAGTCTTTGGATAGTGAATATTACAACAGATATAATACGGAATATAACAATATTCAAGAAGAAAAAGCCAGGGAAGAAGCAATTAGACAATGGGAAGCTGAAATGGCTGAAAAACAAAGACAATACAATGAAAACCTTGCGTATCAAAATAGACAATTGGCTGAACAACAACGACAATATAATGAAGAAATGGCTCGTCAAAAAGCTCAAGACGCATTGGCTCAACAAAATTGGGAAAAAGAATATGCATTGGCTCAAGCGGAGGCCAAGAAATCTAGTTCAAGATCTAGCGGTAGTTCTGGTGGATATAGCAGTATAAATCTTGGAAGCAGTACTTCCTTAAATGGCTATGATGCTTTCGGAAATAGTGTAGATACTCAAAATTTAAAAGATTATTATTTTAAATCAAC
>CANQHY010000083.1 GCA_947623975.1 uncultured Bacilli bacterium | reverse complement strand
TCTAAAACTCTATCTAATATTTTATTTTGCCGAGCTTTTTTTATGACTTCTAAATCTTTTTTAAGGTAAGCTCCTTTACCATTTAACTTTCCACTTTCATCAACTAACACTTCTTTATCGGGAGTTCTTACAATTCTAATTAAATCTTTCTTTTCACATTTTTCTTTTGTCACCACACAAGTACGCATGGGAATTTTTCTTACTTTCATAAGCCCTCCTAACTTAAAAATTTTTGAATTAATTTTATTTCATTTTCGTGATTTAAATCACATGCTGCTGCCAATTTATGACCATATCCATTAAGTTTCTTAGCCATATTTTTAACTTCTATTTCATTATTAATACTTCTAAAGGATACAGTTTCATTATCAACAGCCATAAATATTAAGATATCACAACTTTTATGATCACTTAATTTATCTGAAAGACTATTACGATAATCATAAAGACCATAAACAGTTCCATAATTAATGTTATCTATTTTTTTATAAATTACTCTTTTTATTAAATTATTTAAATATTTTTGTTCTTCATCTAATTGTTCTTTAATCCAATTTTTTTCTTCTTCATTATATTGAAAATGATGAGATATTAAATTTAATTTATCCACAAAGTGATTGATATAGCCAACTTTTCCCAATTTGTGTAATAAAGTTTCTAAATAATAAGCATCTAGATTATTTTCTTCTTTCCACTTCCAAGTATCATGTAAATTTGTTAATAAAACAAATTCTTTTAAAGTTTTATTAGGAAGTATTAAATCATGATGGCGAGTTAAATATTCATAAAGTAAACTTGTTGCACATTTATCTAAGTTGATATTAATAAAATGATACTCTTTATCTTTTATTTTTTCTAAATTAGATATATGATGATCAATGACTAATAATTTATTAACTAAATTTTCATTATTATTAATTTTATCGAGTAAATTAACACTTGGACATAAATCAGTAATATAAATTTTTCCATAATTTAGATATTCTTCATTATTAATAAAATCATTGAGTTTTAAATCTAAATCACTAAAATTTTTACAAAAAATATAATCTACTTCCTCAAAACAAATTTTACTTAGAATAATACAACCTAAACCATCTGGATCAGCTTGATGGGAAAATATTTTTATTGGCATTTAATCACCTCTATTCTCTATTTCCCTCTTCATTAATTTGAGATAAGGTTTTAACACTAATTTTATATTTTGTTAAACGACTAGCTAGCTTAACATTATTTCCTCCTTTACCAATAGCTAAAGAGAAATTGCTATCATCTAAAATAGCTAAAGCTTCTTTTTTCTTTTCATCAGTTATATTAACAATAGCATTTTTCGCTGGAGATAAAGCATTAGCAATAAATTCTACAGGATCTTTACTATACAAAACTAAATCTACTTTTTCACCATTTAATTCTTTTAATATACTTCCAATACGAGAACCTTTTTCTCCTATACAAGCTCCAATAGGATCAACATTTTCTTCTTCAGAATATAAAGCTACTTTACTTCTTACACCTGCTTCTCTTGCAACAGAATAAAGTATAATAGTTCCATCAGCTAATTCAGGTATTTCACTTTCAAATAATCTTTTAACAAAACCGTAATGTTTACGAGAAAGTAAAATTAATGGTCCCTTAGTTCCCGCTTCGACTTTAGTTACATAAACTTTAATTGAAGAACCCATTTTAACTTCTTCCCCAGGAATCATTTCACTTTTTGGTAAAATTCCTCTTGTTCTTCCTAATTCGACATAATAGTTTTTAGCATCTTCCATGGCTAAAGTACCAACTAAAAGTTCATCCTGCTTATCAGCAAATTCTTCCATGATACTATTTCTTTCTGCTTCTCTTATTTTTTGGGTAAGTACTTGTTTTGCTGTACTTGCAGCCACTCTTCCAAAATCAGCAGGAGTCACTTCTTTTTCAATAGTTTCCCCAATTTTAATATCAGGAACAATTTCCATTGCATCTTCTAATAATATTTGAGCATCGGGATTAATTTCTGGCTCCGTATAAGTTACATTCCCTTCTTCATCAACTACTTCTTCCCCATCAATATAATCTTCTACCACAACTAAATAAGAATAAACTTTAATCTCTCCCGTTTGTCTATTAATATCAACTCGCACATTAGTTTTAGAATCAAAATTCTTTTTATAAGCAGTTGCTAAAGCTTGTTCCATTGCTTCAAAAACAATATCTTCTGAAATTCCTTTTTCTTTAACAATATGATGGACAGCTTTAATAAATTCTTCACTATTCATGATTATTCCCTCTTTCTTTACTTATTACATCTAATATAAAACTATCTTCAATAAAATCATATTTATCAACAATAGGATTAATTATATTTGTTGCCTCAACAATAGTATCCAAATCTAATCCTCCTATTTTATCTAACTCAATAGTTAAAAATTTCAATTTCTTTTCTTCTTTAAAATTAATATCAGATACAATAATTTCCATTTCTTTTAAGTTTTCGTTGATTTCTTTTTCTAAACTTTCAAAATATTTTTCCATGCCTCACCTCATTACAATAATAAAAGCAGGAATTTCTGCCCGCTTTTATCTGCTTGAATGTATTATAACATACTTTTTTAAGTTAGGGAATTTTTTTTTTAATCATCTTGTGGAAGCCACTTTCCACTTCCTGTATCATAACTCCATTTACCATTGCCAGGAATTGGTTCATCGCTACTATCTTCTCTATACCTTTCCTCATCTATACTAACATCATATTCATTGAAAGCATCTGGTAAAAATTTACCTATTTCAACAGATACTAAACCTTCATTGGTACTCATTCTTTTAATGTTTGAAGTATTTGAATTTACATAAATAACATTATCATATTGAGTAGGTT
This sequence comes from uncultured Bacilli bacterium, assembly GCA_947623975.1. GTDB lineage: Bacteria > Bacillota_I > Bacilli_A > RF39 > UBA660 > RUG13868. The sequence goes on along the minus strand of CANQHY010000083.1, from coordinate 2,559 downwards.
TATTAACAAATGTTATCGTAATACTAGCCGCAGCAGGATCAACTGATTTAGCTTTAATAATTAAGTTATTATCTTTTTTTATTGGCTCATCATAACTTATACTTTTATTTTTAGTAGAATCAATTTGAGTATTATAAGCAGGAGTCAAAGCATTCTTTACAGTGATAGTAAAATTTTTAGCAAAATTAGCATTACATACTAAATTTTCTTTAGGATTCATGGTTAATGTTCCACTATCATATGTAGAATCCACCTTAACTTTTGTATTTTGCACATTTGTACACTCTAATGAATCATAATCAAAATAACTATAAGCTGAAACATCAAATTGTAAATTATCTCTACCTTTCTTCGTTATTGTTTTATCTTCTTCTGCATTATGTAGTTTAACAATATAAGGATTGTATTTAGTACCATCACCTGCTATATATTCTAAATCATCTTTTATATTAATAACAGGTCGAATATAACTTAATGTGTTAACTGTATCGGCTTGTGCCTTCCAGTCCACTATAGTATTTTTTAGATATACGTTTGTTGTAACCCCACTTGTTATTATCTGGCCACTTGGACTTATTTTATAATTTTTTACAGATTTATTGAAATCAGAATACCCAACAGTTCTATCATCACCCTCAAAATACGCAGTACCAATCCACCAATCGTATGGAAGATATAAATAATTTTGATTATAACTTTTTTCTGTTGTATCTAATCCAGCTTTTTGGGCTTCTTGAATCGTTAGTAGCCCAATGTATGATTCATAACTATAACCAAACTCAATTGTCGCCCAATAATAGGTACTAGTAACTATGGCACCGTATCCTGAACAATTTGTTTCTTTATCTTGAGGATCATATCTACAAAAATAATTTTGATATTCTTTCTTTTTTAATTGATCTTCGTAATTAGCCAAATATTTGGGATACCATTCATTTTCTAAATATTGTTTCATTGTACTATCATGATATTGATTATTAATATCCTGCCATAAATAAGAAACATTTTTTACCTGTCTTGAGCTTCCAAAGGAATCAATATAAGGATTATTATTAAAAGAATCCAGCTTATCAACATCATTTAAAATTAGTTTAATACTATCTTCATCAATACTTACTATTCGCCATAATTTATCTGCAAATTTAACATAGTTATTATCTACTGCTCCGTTAAAATAATAACTATTTGCTAAACCTTTTGGCGTTTTATATATGTTTTTATATAATTTTTTATCATTTGTTTGCTTTTCTGCTAGCTTTTGAGTATGCATTTTAACATATGCTCCGTTTGCACCAGATACGCTGATAATTTCATATACTTTAGAACAAAGTCCATAAGAATATGTATAATTAATCATTTCATCACTGCAAACATAGTGCTTTTGGCCATCGCTATTCCATGATGTTTTAAAATCCCAATCACTTATCTTATTGCCAGCATTATCATACTTATAATTTGGTTCGCATCCCGTTAATTTAAATAAACCTGTTTCTTCATCAAAAGAATAGTCTGTACATACAGTTTGAGGGCCATACTGAGGATTATATTGAACCCATAAATATGCATCAGTAGTTGTTACTTCTTCTTTAAATTTTCCTTTGTATGAGCTTGGAGTTTCATCTGATATCTCATTATCGTTTAAAATTGCTGATTTTATTGTTTTATATGGATAAGCATTTACAGTAGTTAAACTTACTGTATATCCTTTTTTCATATTATATCCAACATCACAAGATACATTATTGGAAATCTTCTTTATATAAATTATATTATTATCTTTATCTATTTCTATATTTGTTCCACTACATGAATAAAAACTTAGGTTATCATACTCCTCATTTGGACTGAATGTTAATGTTTTATCATCTTGATACATAGCAGTTATTTTATATGTCTTTATTGTTCCATTTGTTGTTGAATTTATTCCAGATGGACTTACTAAACTTCCATTTTCAACATTTAATGTTATTGTATATTCATTCTTTTCCCATATGGCATATAAAGTAACATCAGATTTTTTATTATGCGTGTAACTTGTTGTTCCAGTCTTTGCTGTTTTATCTTCACTCCATCCTAAAAACTTATATCCTGTTCTTTTTGGAGTTTTAGGCATAATGCTACTTCCATAGTTTATTTTCCCGTTTGCTGGCATATTTGTTACAGTATCATTTCCCGCATTTTTTTCATATTTTATATTAAATGCTTCTTGATCCCATTCGGCATAGAATACTACAGTATTTCCTTCTATTGGTACATTTTGTTTTGTTATGAATACTTCTTCCCCTTCATTATGCACTTCAGTAGTATATTCTTCACTAATAGTTCCTATCTTTCTTTTTGTATACCAATATAATAATTTATAGCCATTTTTAGATATACTTGGCATTGTTACTGGGTCTCCATATTCTATTTGTTTATTTGGGATCAAAGTGGCTCCGTTGGTTTCATATTTCACTATTATTTTTTCTTTTTCCCAGATGGCATTAAATACTACATCTCCATCTAAATCAAAATCATCTAAAGCATTTATATGTTTTCCTTCTCCTAAAGTAATCTCTT
>CANQHY010000082.1 GCA_947623975.1 uncultured Bacilli bacterium | reverse complement strand
CAATCTTGTTGCGAGGAATATAGATTACGCAATACAAATTTAAGCTCCGATAATCTTGTTACGGGGTAGTTGACATAAAAAATACTAGGTTTTACCTAGCTTAATTGTATATTTTATTGTTTCTAATCTGCAAAACTCGGGCGATGATATTACTCAAACTAAAATAGGTCCGGCTTGGAAATAGAAAGAAATAATAGTTTTCTTTCTATTTTTTTAAATTTAATAGCGGAAAAATGTTGGAAAATATCTTTAATTATGATATACTTTTTTTAGAATATAGGATGGTGGCTAATGAAAAGATTAATTAATTATACTTTATTTTTATTAATTAGTTTTGTGTTTATACTAGGCTATCCTAAAGCTGATAGTTGTAATTATAAAGAACAATCTAATTTAACTAAAGAAGCTTCTAATATAAATATTAAATATGAAATTGTTGATAAAACTGATGAAATGCCTAAAAGTGGAGCAGTTTATTCTAAAAATTATTATTATATTCAAGTATCTATTTATAATTTAAGCCCAAATATGTATATTGAAATGACTAATGATTTAAATAAAGAGAAAGTAGTATATCGTTATTCTGATGCTACGGATGGAATTATATCTTTTAAAAAACCTACTGAATCTGTCATTAAATATACCTTTAATATTTATGCAGAAACTGCTAATTGTAACATGCGTCTTCGTACGAAAAGCTTAACGGTTCCAAGATTTAATCAATATTATAATAATGGTGTATGTCAAGAATTAAAAGATTTTAAATATTGTCAAGAATTGATTACTTCAACAGCAGATGATAGTGAAATTGTTCAAAAAATCAATGCTGAATATGATAAATTAGTTGCTCAAAGAAAAGCTAATTTAAAAAAAGATAATATTTTTATTAAGATATTAAAAATTAGCGGGATTGTTATTTTGATTTTAGGCGTTTTAGGAGCGACAGGATATATAGTTTATATTAAAGTTATAAAGAAAGGAAAAAAAGTATGAAAAAGAAAATAATATTTTTACTACTAATTTCTTTCTTTATTGCTACTCAAACTGCGCAGGCAAGCGCTTTTGGAAGGAATTCAAATAATGACAACTTTTTTTGGGATTCATCAAAAGTTAGTAAAGATGATAATTACTACTATTGGAGCTGGTTAGATTGGACTACTATGCCTTATGGAGATAGTCGTCATGATTATATTCATGGTGGAAGTGTTGAGGCTGATAAAGCATTAAACCCTGGTATACCTGATAGTGTTATTAAAACTTGTAATGCTTGGTATAATTCTAATTTAAAAGCTTCTTGTTTTCCTGAGGAAGCTTCCACTAATCTGGCCAGTGCAGGATATGATATTGACTCTTCTAATTTGAATCATTATGGATATCTTGAAACTGGAGGAGAATTTTTAGTAGAATATCAGTCTAATGAAGAAGGAGATTATTATAATGAACTTCAATATTATTCTAAAGCTCCAACATTAAAAGAAGATCATACATATACTGATTCCGAAGGAAACCAGTATGCTTATATAGTCGATTGGGCAAGTATTAGTTATAATAATGGCGATGGAACGGATGTAGTAAGTAGTAATGGTTTAGATTTTCGTAAAGGAATTCTTAAGGATTATCCAGAGTATAAAGATGCTGATGTAGTGGAAGTTTTCCATTTTGGTAGAGATAGTGCCGGAGGTTGGGATTTATGGGATAGTCAAGGTGGATTCGTTCCAAATGAAGAAGCGACAATCTATGATTTTATTGAAGCTTATGGAGAATGGAAATTTATGGTCGATAAAATCTTTTGGCCAATTAGTAACATAACAATTAGTGGAGATAAGCTATATTTTACTGATGATTTTTCTGATTATAAAAATGCTCCTTTACAAGGAATAAATGTCAAACATCGTTATCAAGCTCCAGATACTGTATCAACTAAATATTATGTACCTTACATTTTAAAAATTAGCATCGGTAAGGAAGCCAAAATTTGTCAATATGATAGTTCTACTAATGTTTTTTATGGTGTATTTGGTCAACAAATTACGGCAAATAATATTGCTGATGAAAATTTAAAAATTAAAACTATTCAAGAAACTTTTGTTAATGAGTGCTTATGTGATATAAATAATAAAACTCCTAAAAATGAAGCTTTATATAATAGCGTAATTAATAATCTTACAACAGAGACTCAAAAATATTACAATACTTTTTGTGGGATTCCAAAAGACACTTGCAAAATAGAAGATAATGGAGGAACAAAGACTTTTATTGGAAAAGATAGTAACCCTATTGATATGGGTGATGCTAAAACTACCGAAGAAGAGTTTGTTCAAGAGTGTGCATGTGATACTACAGGAGGAGTAGGTAAAGGTAAAATTATTAATCCTGAATTATATAGTAGTTTAACTAAGGCAGGCCAAGATCATTATGATGTATTTTGCAAGCCAATTAAAACTTGCTATATTGATAATGGTAAATATTATGGTTGGACAGGTGACCTGTTAACTGGTACAGATAAAATTATTCAAGAAACCTTTGTTCAACAATGTGCGTGTGATACAACCACTCATACACCTAAAGATTCTTCATTTTATGAAAATAATCAATTAGGAACTCATGGTAAGAAGCATTACGAAGCATTTTGTTTACAAAAAACATCAAGAGAATGTACACCACAATATACTTCCAAAAGTTGTGATAATGCTGCAGATGATGATAATAAAGAAAATCCAAATGTTTATGAATTTACTATTGGGGATGATAAAGCTTGTGTTTTAGAAGTTCAAGATTATAATTATAACCAAACTATAACTGGTAATTCAGCGTATAATGATGATACTGAATATACTCAATATTCTAATGATTATTGTAATATCTCTTGTGCAGAAGAATTAAAATTTACTTTACCAGAAAGAAAAAGTTCTATAGCTGGCCAATATTTTAAAATTGGTGATCTATATGAAGATACTCAAGAAGTTAAAATTAAGGGAACTAAAACATGTCGAGCAAATGTAGGAATTGATAGATTAAATATTAATTTAAATGGTAATGGTCAAGGATCTTTAAATGAAGAAGAGCGATTAGAAGAATTAACAAAAATATTGAAAAAAGAGGATAATTCTTATTTACAACTTGCTCATAATTATTATGATTTAATGGGTAATCAGCAAACTTATGGATGGAGAACTTTAATTGAAGACTTGAAAAAAATAGGTGATGGTAACGTTATAGATTACTGGAATAATAGTATTTGTGTTTCGGCAGAAAAAGAAGGTAAACCTTGTAATCAAACAGTTAAGATATCTTCTGACGGTCATACTAGAGACGAAAATGGTGAAGAAGTTAATTATAGAAACCAAAAAACAATTACAGAATATACCATATTAAATGTTGTAAACAGAATAAAAAAAGTAGAAGGAGAAAAGGTTGAAACTGAGACTGTTCATGAGACACTTAATATCACAGGTTGTACAGCTTTATATATATCCTTAGGCCACGGCGATAATACAGAATTTTACTATATGTTTGTAGATAGTAAAGATGATTTCTGCTCTGAAGAGGCAGCTAATGTAGTTGTTAAAAGCTCTGGTGATTTATCTAGAAATGATTGGGATGAACATGTATTTAGTTTAGATAGATCATTCAAGTCTGGCGGGGCTTCTAAGGAAAAGAAAGAAAATTTATATAATGCTGTAATTGAAAATATTAATAAAGCTATCGGAAATATAAATACATGTGTTACTAAATTTTATGGTAAAGGTGATGCATCTTTAGATAAAATGCGTAATAATTATCAAGTAAATGCTGATATTGGTTTTAGTTATTACGAAGAAAAATATAGTAATATGCTAAATGGATTTAAAGCATTTAATGATAATCCACCTACTAATAGTAGTTTTGCCGTAGAAATACCTGATGATAAAACTGAAACTGTTACAGGTATAACAGACTTAAATAATAATAGTCAATCTTTTGATTATTACTATAATGTTCCAGAAAATAATAATAAGTATTATGTAGATTTTACTTTATCTCAAGAAAAAACTTATTATTCTAGAGCTATTTTCTACCGTTTACCTGGAACAGGAGAAGCTTGTACTACTTGTGGCAGTGAATTAAAAAATTATTTAGGTCCTGTATTTCCTGTTTATCTAAATCGTTTGTCAGGAGATTATAAATATAATTTTACCTTTACAAATTTAGGATACGATTTTGATGGTGGTAATTCTGGAAGATTAGATCGATATGCTAAACCGAGTGGTAGTGGGGCAGGTTATAGTTGTTATTACCATGTAGATAATGATGTTGTAACTCCAGATGATCCGCATGATGAAGATACCTTTAAACAAAATTATTTCTATCGAGTTATTTCCTTAAATGCCCTAAATCCTCAAAATCGTAGTTTAGGTAAAAACTGGAATACGATAGCAGACGGATCTAATCCTAATGATGCTGCTGTAGCGGCTAAGGCAAAAAAAACAATTGATGAAATAAATGAGAAAAATGATCAAATTTATAATGAAGAAGCAGATTACGAATTTGTTTTAACACCAAGTAATATGCAAGATATTAGAGCTTATAATCAAGAGCAAGAAAAAAATAGTAATGGATATCAAGATTTTAGTTTAATCAAAGTAACAGGTACTATTAAAAATGATCTTGATGAAACTAAGAATATAGATGAGTTAGGTGATGAATTAGGAGTTTCTGATCCAAACGATAATTATTCAGAATGGTATAAAAGTACTTTTATTAGAGATAATCATTATATTTCAAGTTCAAAAGTACCAAATGACGATGAATTATTTACAGCTTGGTCTGAAGTTAGTACAGCTAAAAAAGTTGGACCGGCTTGGAAGTAAAGGAGATGATTAAAAGATGAAATCAGCTTATTGGGGTTATTGGTTAATATTATTAGGTTTAATTGTTATTATAGCAATGATGTTAATCAACTCCGTAACTACAACGACAACTAAAGATTACTATCAAGTTAAAGAAGTAACACAAGCCGCTTTAGTTGATGCTGTTGATTATGGTTATTACAGAGAATATAAGGAGCTTAGAATTAATAAAGAAAAGTTCATTGAAAATTTCTTAAGAAGATTTTCAGAAACTGTTAATACTAATAGAACTTATAAAATTTCTTTTTATGATATTTATGAAGCTCCTCCTAAGGTTAGTGTTAGGGTTAGTTCAAATACTGATAGTTTTTCAGTTAATGCTAATGCTCAAGATTATCAATATGAAATAGTTAATAGATTAGATGCGGTTTTAGAAATGAATGAAAAGGAGGAGAATAGTTAATGAGAAATATTGTTAATATTTTAAGAAGATTTTTAACTAATAAAAATACCGTAACAATTATTGGGGTAATATTAGGAGTTGTTGTTTTATATTTTGGTTATAACTGGCGTGTTAATCAAGCTGTAACCCAAGT
>CANQHY010000081.1 GCA_947623975.1 uncultured Bacilli bacterium | reverse complement strand
CCTGTAACACTTCTGCCCCTTCTTCCGTTGTCAAATAAAGCGTCAACTGCTTCTTGTAACATACGTTTTTCGTTTTGAATAATTATTCCAGGAGCGTTTAAATCAATAAGCTTTTTCAAGCGATTATTACGGTTAATTACACGTCTATATAAATCGTTTAGGTCACTAGTTGCAAACCTTCCACCATCTAGCTGAATCATTGGTCTCAAATCTGGTGGTATTACAGGAATACAATCAAATATCATCCATTCAGGTTTGTTTCCTGATTTATAGAAAGCATCTAGGACATCAATTCTTTTTAATAATCTAGTTCTCTTTTGTCCTTGAGCATCCTCAAGTTCCTTAGAAATTTCAGCGATTTCTTTTTCGAGATCAACTTTTTTAAGTAGTTCTTTTATTGCTTCGGCACCCATTCCTACTTTAAAACCATCACCATATTTTTCATAGTATTGACGATATTCTTTTTCGGATAGAGTTTGTTTATTTTCAAGTGGTGTGATGCCTTTATCAATTACGACATAACTTACAAAATATAAAACTTCTTCCAAATCTCTTGGTGACATATCAAGAACTAGTCCCATACGAGATGGTACACCCTTAAAATACCAAATGTGAGAAACAGGAGTTGCAAGTTCAATATGACCCATACGTTCTCTTCTAACTTTACTACGAGTTACCTCAACTCCACATCTGTCACAAACTATATTTTTATATCTTACACGTTTATATTTTCCACAAGCACACTCAAAATCTTTAGTTGGTCCAAAAATCTTTTCGCAAAATAATCCATCACGTTCAGGTCGAAGAGTTCTGTAGTTAATAGTTTCTGGTTTTTTTACTTCACCATAAGACCAACTACGAATTTTTTCAGGAGATGCTATCCCTATTTTTAGGGCTTCAAATTTATTTACTTCTATCATTATTCCTCATCCCCTTCCATGAAATCATTTTCATAAACGCTGTTAAATTCTCTGTCTATTTCTTCATCTGTAAGTTCCTCATCGTCATCCTCATTTTCTTCTTCTTCATAATTATCGTCTGGTTCAGGTGGTGGCGGTAGTTCAATGTCCGGTGTATCGATTGCTTCTAATTCTTCTCTATCTTCTTCTTCTTCCATTTCTTTAAGACCTATTGTTTCATTCTTATCATTAATTATACTAATATCAAGTCCTAAAGCTTGGAACTCTTTCATAAGAACTCTAAAGCTTTCTGGAACGCCAGCTTGATTAATTTCTTGTCCTTTAATAATTGATTCATAAACTTTTACACGGCCAATTATGTCATCGGACTTATAAGTTATGATTTCTTGTAATGTATGTGCAGCACCATAAGCATAAAGTGCCCAAACTTCCATTTCTCCAAATCTTTGTCCACCAAATTGAGCTTTTCCTCCTAGTGGTTGTTGCGTTACAAGAGAATATGGTCCTGTACTTCTTGCATGAAGCTTGTCGTCAACCATGTGGTGAAGCTTAATCATATACATTACACCAACAGATATTCTATTATCAAATGGTTCACCTGTTCTACCATCATACAATGTGTATTTTCCATCAGGTGCCATACCGGCTTCTTTCATTATTTCGGCAATATCTTCAGTTTTTGCACCATCAAATACTGGTGTTGCAACATGGATATTAAGTTCTTTAGCAGCCATTCCTAAATGCAATTCAAGTATTTGTCCAAGGTTCATACGTGATGGAACACCTTGTGGATTAAGCATTATATCGATAGTTCTTCCATCTGGTAGATATGGCATGTCCTCTTCTGGTAGTACTAGTGATATAACACCTTTATTACCATGACGTCCTGCCATCTTATCCCCTACTTGAATTTTTCTTTTCTGAGCAATATAGACACGAATTACTTTAGAAACTCCAGCAGGTAATTCATCATTATCTTTTCTTGAGAATATTTTTACATCGTGAACAATTCCATCTCCACCGTGTGGAACACGTAATGATGTATCACGAACTTCTCTTGTCTTTTCTCCAAATATTGCATGTAGTAATTTTTCTTCGGACGTAAGTTCAGCCATTCCTTTTGGAGTAACTTTTCCAACTAGAATATCGCCTTCTTTGACCTCAGTACCCACAATAACAATACCATTTTCATCAAGGTTCTTTCTTGCTTCATCACTTACATTAGGAATATCACGTGTTATTTCCTCTGGACCTAATTTAGTCTCACGGCATTGCATTTCAAAGTCTTCCAAATGTATTCCTGTATAAACATCGTTTTTTACTAATTTTTCATTTAAAATAACAGCATCCTCGTAGTTGTACCCATTAAATGTCATAAATGCTACTAAAACATTCTTACCAAGTGCAAGTTCTCCTTGATCTGTAGATGGGCCATCAGCAAGAACTGTTCCTCTTTCTACTTTATCGCCCACTTTTACAATTGGTCTTTGATGCTGACATGTTCCGGCATTAGACAATTCAAAATTAGCAAGGCTATATTCATCTTTTCCAGTTTTATTTTTAACAACTATTTTTCTTGCATCAACGTATTCGACAATTCCATCAGCTTTAGATAAAATCTCAGCTCCAGAATCTCTAGCTGCAACATATTCAACGCCAGTTCCAACAATTGGAGCTTCTGCTTTTAACAGTGGTACTGACTGACGTTGCATGTTAGCACCCATCAAAGCACGAGTTGCATCATCATGTTCCAAGAATGGTATACAACTTGTTGTAACTGCTACAACTTGTTGTGGTGATACGTCGACATAATCTACTTGATCAGGTTTTACCATCAAGTTTTCACCACGGAATCTTGCTGGAACGACCTCATCAGTAATTACATTATTATCATCAACATTTACAGTTGCTATAGATATCATCATATCGGCTTCTTGATCGGCTGTTAAGTATTCTACCTCATCAGTTAATTGTTTATTAACAACTTTTCTATAAGGTGTCATTATGAAGCCATAATCGTCGATTTTAGCATAACTTGCTAAAGAGGTTATAAGTCCTATATTTTGCCCTTCTGGTGACTCAATTGGACAGATTCTTCCATAGTGTGATGCATTAACATCACGTACTTCCATACCTGCTCTATCACGAGACAATCCACCTGGTCCTAAAGCAGACAAACGTCTTTTATTTGTTAGTTCTGCGATTGGGTTAGTTTGATCCATAAATTGTGATAATTGGCTAGATCCAAAGAACTCTTTCATAGCAGCTGTTATTGGTCTAATATTGATAAGTGTTTTAGGGGTTACTTCTTCCATTTCTTGAGTTGTCATTCGCTCACGAATAACACGTTCCATACGAGAAACACCGATTCTAAATTGATTTTGTAAAAGTTCACCAACTTGTCTTACACGACGATTTCCCAAGTGGTCTATTTCATCAAAATTTCCTATTCCATGTAACAAATTCAAATAATATGATACAGCAGCATAAACATCAGAAATGGTTAATCTTTTAACGGTTAGGCTCTGATCATTACCAATTAATGTAAATATTTCTTTCTTGTTATTTGGATTATATATTTTAATAGTTTGAATCTTGTTAAAATCATCAAGTTCTTCATTTATTTTAGTTTCTACTACATTATATCCATTCTCAAAAATTTCTCTTAATTTTATAAATACATCTTTATTTACTAATGTATTTTTTTCTATTACAACTTCACCATTAACTTTAATATCTTCTGCTAAAGTTTGATTAAGTACTCTATCTATTACATTTAATTTACGATTAAATTTATAACGTCCAACCTTTGCTAAATCATATCTAAATTCATCAAAAAATCTAGTTATAATTTGGTTCTTAGAAGACTCTAAAGTTGAAGGTTCTCCAGGTCTTAATTTTTCGTATATTTCGATTAATGCTTCATCAGTGTTTCTGGTAGAATCTTTAGCTAAAGTGTTTTCAATATATTCATCATTTCCAAATACTTTAATTATATCTTCATCGCTTGATAATCCGAAAGCACGAAGAAGAGTAGTAAGTGGAACTTTTCTTGTTCTATCAATTCTTACATACAAAACATCCCTAGCATCAGTCTCAAATTCTAGCCAAGTTCCTCTTGTAGGAATAATTTGTGATGTAATAGAATTTCTTCCATTTTTATCAGTTTCAACATTAAAATAAACACTAGGTGATCTAACAAGTTGTGATACTATAACACGTTCTGCTCCATTTATTACGAACGAACCGCTATCTGTCATGATAGGCATATCGCCCAAGAATATTTCTTGTTCTTTTACTTCTCCTGTCTCATGGTTAAAAAGCCTAACCTCAACTTTTAAAGGAGCGGCATAGGTAGTTTCCCTATCTTTGCTTTGTCTTATACTGTATCTAGGCTCATCAAAATGATAATCCCCAAATTCGAGTGATAAAGTTCCTGAAAAATTCTCAACCGGGAACAAATCATCAAAAACCTCTTTTATACCCGTTTCAATAAACCATTGGTATGACTTTTTTTGAATTTCCAACAAATCTGTTAATTCATAAGTATTTTTAATTTTAGAAAAGCTTCTTCTCTGTCTGTGATCTCCACAATTAATAATTTTGTATGCCAATTAAATTCACCCCTATACCTAATTTTCTATAGAACAAACAAGCTAACTAATACATAGCCAATTTATATTAATAACACAAGATTTGCAAGTTGTCAATTGAAAAAACATTTTATTACAAAAAATCCATTTTTTTTGCATAATATTTCAATATTATACATATTTTCTAAGTCTTTTATAGCACTTTTGGCTCCTTGATCTTTTCGCATTACAAAAAACAATGCACCACCATCCTTAAGATAATTCTTAGCACCCATCAACATTTTATATACTATTTCTTTACCAGCTCTAATAGGAGGGTTAGTTATAATATAGTCGTATTTTCTAGAAATATTTTGGTAAACGTCGCTTATAAAGAAATTAATATCATAGCAAGAATTAAGCTTTGCATTCATTTTGGCAAGATGAATTGCACGTTCATTAACATCTACGGCATCAATCGTAGCCTGTAAAAACTTAGATAGAATTACACTTACTACACCATAGCCACATCCCAAATCTAAAATATCACCAGAAAGCGTTGAAAGTGGCATGTTTTCAAGTAAAAGTCTCGTACCAAAATCCAAACCATCCTTTGAAAAAACACCATTATCGGTTTTAAATTTAAATACAACGCCAAAAACTTTAGTACTATATTCTTTAATATTACTTGCCAATCTTTCATTATCAAAATATTGTCCCATTTTTAAAATTCCCCTTATAAAGAAAAGAGGAGTTAACTACTAAAATATATATGTAGTTAACTCCTTTCGTACAAACAATGATACTATAAAAGTTAGAAAAATGCAATTAATAAATTTCTCTTTATAGAAAAAAAATAAAGCCTAGGCTTTATTTTACACTTTTTTATTACTTAACTTCTACTTCTGCTCCAGCTTCTTCAAGTTTAGCTTTAATTTCATTAG
>CANQHY010000080.1 GCA_947623975.1 uncultured Bacilli bacterium | reverse complement strand
TACGTCTTGTTGTGAGCATTGCCAAAAGGTATGTTGGTCGTGGTATGTTATTTTTGGATCTTATTCAAGAAGGTAACATTGGGCTTATGAAAGCAGTAGATAAGTTTGATCCTACTAAAGGGTATAAGTTTTCAACTTATGCAACTTGGTGGATTAGACAAGCTATAACTCGTGCTATAGCAGACCAAGCAAGAACGATAAGAGTACCAGTCCATATGGTAGAAACAATTAATAAATTGGCACGTGTACAAAGACAACTTACTCAAGAATTAAATCGTGAACCAACAGAAGAGGAGCTTGCTAAGAAATTAAATGTTACCGTCGATAAAGTAAGAGAAGTCTACAAGATTTCTCAAGATCCAGTGTCCTTAGAGACGCCAATCGGTGAAGAAGATGATTCCCATTTAGGAGATTTTATTAAAGATGAAAGAACGATGTCTCCTGAAGAGTATGCTACTGTGGAAATGCTAAAAGAAGAACTTACGAATGTTTTACTTACGCTTACCGATAGAGAAGAAAAGGTTCTAAGACTTAGATTTGGCCTTGACGATGGACAATGTAGAACACTTGAAGAAGTTGGCCAAATTTTTGGAGTTACTCGTGAGAGAATTCGTCAGATTGAAGCTAAGGCTTTAAGAAAATTAAGACATCCATCGCGTTCTAGAAAATTAAAGGATTTCTTAATTGATTAATATAAGCAAAAGACTAGAAGCTGTTTGCGATTTCGTAAGTGATGATAACATAACTAAATCGTTAATTGATGTTGGATGTGATCATGCTTTAGTCGACATATATCTTTTAAAAAAAAATCAAAATTTAAAAATTGTCGCTTCTGATTTAAACGAAGGACCATTAAAAAAAGCAAAAGAGAATATCCAAAAATATTCTCTTTTAGAAAAAATAAAATTAGAACTTTCTGATGGAATAGAAAAAATTACTCAGGATATTGATACAGTAATTATTGCGGGAATGGGTATGGATACCATTATCAATATTCTAAAAAAAGATAGAGCTAAACTAAAAAATGTTAAAAAAATGGTTATTTCTTCTAATAATAAATTTCCTCTTGTAAGATATGAAATAGTAAAACTGGGATATGAAATAACTGAAGAAAAAATAGTATTTGAAGATGGTAAATATTATATTGTAATGAAATTTTTAAAAGGAAAAAAGAAATATAGTAAAAAGAATTTTTTCTTTGGTCCATATCTTTTAAAAAATAAAGATTATCTCTTTTATAACTACTTTAAATACCTAAAAGAAGAAAAAGAAAAAATTTTAGAAAGCTTGCCTAAAGAGTATAAAAGCAAAAGGCAACAGTTAGAAAAAGAAATAAAGATGTTAATTAATGAAATAGATTGTTAACATCTTTTAATTTTTGTTATAAAAAATAAATTATCACATATATTCTAATAGAAAGGAATGATTTTATGCATGAGATAGTCTCTTTTACTAAAGATATTGAATTTAAAAATATGATTAATAAAATTACTTCTATTTCATTAGAACATACATTGATGCACGATAATGATTCTAATGTTAAAGGTGATTTTATTGTTTCTGGTAGTTACCGAATGACGCCGGCAAGTCAAATTGAAAATGATTTCTCATATAAAATACCTGTCGATATTGAGATTGATGAAAAATATGATTTAACTAATTTAGTCATCGATATTGATGATTTTACTTACGAAATAGTAGATGAAGACACTTTGAGAGTTAATATTGACTTACTTTTAGATAAATTAGAGTTAAAAGAGAGTCTGGTTTTAGAAAAAGATAGCGATATTGATATTTGTGATGATGATGATTTGTTAGATAGTGATGATTTATTTTTAGAACTAGATACTAAAAAACCACTGGAAATAGAAAGAGATATAGAAGAAGATATAGAAGAGGAAAAAGAAGAAAAAGAAGAAAACACGCCTTCAACCAATGATGTTCGAGAAGAAAGTGAAAATAGAAACGAAATTCAAGAAGAACTTTTAGATAATACCACGCAAATAGATGATTCGCATGATAAAGAAAAATTAGAACAATGCCTTCAAGAAGAGATAACACTAGACTGTGATGATGTAGAAAAAAAGGAAGAGATAACAAAAGAAGATGAAGAAAAAATGGAAAAGATAAATAGCGATGCACCATCATTATTTTCATCATTTGATAATGCAAATGAAACATATTCAACTTACAGCGTTTATATTATAAGAGAAGGGGATTCTCTTGATAGTATTATAAATAAGTACAAGACTACCAAGGAAAAACTAGAAGAATATAACGATTTGAGTGACTTAAAAATAGGTACAAAAATAATTGTTCCTAGTGCGAAAAATGAATGATTTAAAAGACATAATTAAAAAATATAACTTTTGTGTAAGAAAGTATCGAAGAGTAGGAAAAGTTCATATTTTGTATACCGATAAAGGCATCATTTGTTTAAAAGAAAAACAAAGGAAAGATATAAAAGAGATAATAGACTATCTCAAAGCAAAACAATTTAATAATATTTTAGATATAGAGTGTGATGATAGCGACAGATTCGAAATTACGAGATATGTCGAAGAGGTACCATTTTTAATTGAAGATAAAGCTATGGAAGCAGTGTACCTCTTGAGTATGCTCCACAATAAAACAACTTTTTACAAAAGCATTTCACTTGATGATGTGAAATGCTTTTATGAAAGACATTGCGATGAAATAATTAATTTGAGAGACTATTTCAATAACCTTTGCTATATTTTTGATGAAAATTTATTTCTATCACCAAGTAATTATTTATTTATAAGAAATGTAACTGTGATATTTAATGCTTTAGATTCTAGTAAGTATTACATAGATAAATGGTACGATATTATGAAAGATAAAAATAGTAAAAGGGTAGTAATGAATCATAATAACTTAGAATTATCACACATAATTATTGGTGATCATCCTTACATAATAAATTGGAATAATGCTTCTGTCGATAGTCCTGTTATGGATTTATATAATTTTTTTAGAAAGAATTTCTTTAATATAAATATCGAATCTTTATTTTTAGTTTATAACTCTAAATATCAATTGACAACTGATGAATTATTTTTACTTTTCTCTTTATTGTTACTTCCTTTAAAAGTAGATTTTTCTGGTTGGGAAATAGAAAATACTAAAAATGTTTATGATACTTATCGTTATTTAGATAGCGTTATATCGTTTGTATCAAAGTATAACTTGAAATATGACAAATAAAAGTGCTAGTAATTCTAAAAAGAGAATAACAGCATGAATTTTTGTCGTTATAAAAATTAAAAGGAATGATTCATAAAATATTATAAGTATTAAAAAGAGTAACAATATTAAATAAAGTACATTATTTCTTCTTTTAGCCTTACAAATGTCGCAACGACAGAATATGTTGTGCTTTTGAGATTTAAACATACAATCACCTATATTATTTTATGCATTAGCCTAAAATGTGTTTGAATTATTACTGATAATTATTTATAATAATATTATCTTAATAAGGAGGATGCAAATGAGAAAGAACAGAGCATTTACTATAGTAGAATTGATTGGTGTTATTATTATAATGGGAATAGTTTTAGTAATAGTGTTCCCATCTACCGTCAGATTAATAAACAATAATAGTAATAAAAAGTTTAATGAATATCAGGATTTGATTAATAAAGCAGCATCTTTATATGCAAGAGATCGTTACGATGATTTAGGAGGAGTAAGTTCAAATGGTTGTATCGATGATGTAACTGTAAAAAAATTGATCGATGAAGACTATCTTAAAGAGTTTGACGAAAAAGAAATAACTTGTGGTAGCCCTTCAGAATTTGTTTTAAGCAGCCTAAAAAATATTGATGCTACTAAAAATTATATTGATGTTAGAATAAGAAATAATAAAGGCAAAATAACAACGGAAGCAAGTCTTATCTGTGTAAAAAAGAATAAAGTAGTTTATTCTAGTTTAATAGAAAAAAGTGGAGCTTGTAATAAAGCTTAGTGATGATTATTATGAAAAAAAATAAGCTTTTTGATTTATTTGCTATAGCTAGTTTTATTTTATTAGCAATAATGCTTGTTGTAAAAGAATTTCAAAATGATACCTTTTATGCAATTAAAGTAGGGGAGCAAATATTTAAAACTGGTATAGATATGCAGGAACACTTTTCCTTTGTAAGTGGACTAACTTATACCTATCCGCATTGGTTGTTTGATTGTTTTGTTTATTTGATTTATCATTCTTTTGGCTTTTTTGGCCTATATGTTGCTACTATTTTTCTTACTTTCTTATTGTTCCTTACTATGTATAAGACTACTAGTAAGATTGTATCCGATAGATATCTTGCGTTTATTCTAGTTACTGTTTTAGGTTTTACTTTAAAAAATTTTATGACAGCAAGAGCTCAATTAGTGAGTTATATTTTATTCGTTTTAATATTATATTCTATTGAAATGTTAGAGCAAACTGGCAAAACAAAATATTCAGTTTATATCTTTGTCTCTTCGGTTTTAATAGCTAATTTTCATACGGCAACCTATCTTTTTATCTTTGTTCTCTTTATGCCTTATTTAGCTAGTTATTTTATTTCTTTTATCAAAAATAAATACCAAAATAAAATAAATAAATATCAAGAACAAAATAAGCTTTCTTCTACTAGAATAGAAATAGGGAAGACTAAATTTACAAAAAAGATAATAGTAACCTTTATAATTAATATTTTTACAGGTTTTTTAACACCACAGAAAATGCTTCCATTTACCTATTATATAAAAACAAAAATGGGAATATCTCTTGCTAATATTAGTGAACATTTACCAACAACGATAGATAAAAGACCAGAACTTTTTATAATTTTGGGATTACTTATTTTTATTCTTTTGCTAGCTAACATGAAAATACAATTAAAGGATTTATTTTTGTTAGGAGGCCTTTTTCTTCTTGCTTTTATGGCAAAAAGAAATTATGCTTTGTTTGCAATCCTTTCTGTATTTAGTATTGCTAGAATATTAAAACTTTTTACCGATAATCGCCTAAATAATCTAACAATTGAAAAAGTTATTTTTAACAAATATATAGCAACATTAATTTTACTTATGTTTGGAATAACAGCTTTTTTTAAAGTAAATTATGGTAAAAATAAAGATTATGTAAATAAAACTAAATATCCTGTTGAACTGAGTGATTATATAGTAAACAACTTAGATTATAAAAATATTAGAATTTATAATGAGTACAACTTTGGTAGTTATTTGCTTTTTAGAGGAATACCAGTTTTTATTGATTCGAGAGCAGATCTTTATACGGAAGAATTTAATAAAGGATGCACAATTTTTAAGGATGGGGTTATAAGCATTTTTAAAAATTATCAACAAATTTTTGATAAATATAACATTACTCATGTAGTGATATATAATTCTAATAAACTAAAATCAATACTTGAAAGAGATGCTAGTTATCAGAAAATATATAGCGATGATTATTTTTCTATGTACAGTAAGAATATATAAAAAAATCATTACATTTATAGGTAATAATTAGGATTTAAGATAAATTGTTAATTTTTTTGTGTCAATAGTTTGGGAAAATGTCCTAAAAATTTGAAAACATAAGCGGGAAATTTTATTCCAATTTCCTTTATGACA
>CANQHY010000079.1 GCA_947623975.1 uncultured Bacilli bacterium | reverse complement strand
TATAGCAAAATGATAGGGAAGGGAATAGAGATAATGGAAGATTATGTAGATGATGCAAGATATGCAAGTAGTGATGAAGGATTACTTAGATCGTATGATAAAGAACAAGCTTATAAAGATGAATGCTACAAGGAAGGAAGAGAATTTGGATTTAATGAGGGAAAAATCGAAATAGCTAAGGCGATGTTGAATAAAAAAATGGATATAAATATTGTCTCAGAGTGTACGGGACTAGCTATAGAAGAGTTAGAAAATCTAGAAAAATAGATAATATAGCAATTGATAAGGGTGATAGTATTGAAAGAGGTTATATATAATTATGATTATTTAACAGAAAAAGATATTACAGAAACCGTTATTAGAACGAAAGCTCTAATTATAAATTCTAATAATATTTACATTGGAAATGAAAATGGAATCTTTCAATTTCCAGGAGGACATTTAGAAAATGGCGAAACATTTGAAGAATGCTTGAAAAGAGAGGTTTTAGAAGAGACTGGAATTATAATAGAAGATAACGAAATTGAAGGACCTTTTATGAAAGTTACATATCTTAATAAGGATTGGCCTCAAATTGGTAAAAACAGAAAAGCTGAAATCTATTATTATGTCATAAAGACTAATAAAAATGTTGATTTATCAAGAGTGAAATATACTAACCATGAAAAAGAAGGTAATTTTAAAATCGAAGAAATTCCATTAAAACTTGCTATTAATAAAATAGTGGAAAACATTCCAAATAACGAAAAAAATAAAATAATTTCTCCTGATATGGTTTCTGCTATAGCGGAATATTTAATTCGTTTTAATAAATAAAATTATTATATTTAGAAAAAGTTATAATTAAAAATTTTGATATGTAAAAATATAGGATTTATCTTTAAAAAAGATAAAAAATTTAAAAATAAGATGTTTTATATCTGAAGAATGTAAAAATGAAATGACTAGTTTTTAACTGGTTATTTTTTTTGTTTTGTTGCAGATAAATCTTCTTGCATGGTATAATAACGTTGTTTAAAACTTAAAATTAGGAAGTGTCGTATGGAAATAACATTGAAAATAGATAATTTTGAAGGACCGTTTGATTTGTTATTGCATCTTATAAAAGAAAAAAAAATGGATCTTTTAAACTTAAAGATAGAAATAATAATTGATGAATATTTAAATTTTATTGAGAAAATGGAAGAAATGAATTTAAATATTGCCAGTAGTTATTTAGTAGTAGCAAGTGAACTTATTGAAATGAAATCGCGATTATTATTGCCAAGGCAAGAGGAAGAAGATGAAAAGGAAGAAAATCCTAAAGAAAAACTAATAAACAAGTTAATTGAATATCAAAAATATAAAGAATTGACTACTAGTTTTAAAAAATTAGAACAAGAACGAAGAGAGATATATACTAAATTACCAGAAAATTTAAATGAATACAAAGATGTTGATACTTTAATTTCTAATTCTTCATTAACGCTTGACGATTTACTAAAAGCTTTTCAAAAATTTTTAGAAAGGAAAAAATTAGAAGAGCCGTTAAATACTAAAATTACCAAAAAGGAAATGACTGTTGAAGAGAGGACTATTTCCATAAGAAAAATATTAACTAATAAAAAGAAAGTCAATTTTTTAGAATTATTTGACGTTTTAAATAAAGAGTATGTCATAGTTACTTTTTTAGCTATATTAGAAATGGCTAAAAAAAATGAACTAAAAATATCTCAAGATGATAAATTTGGAGATATAATTTGCGAGGTAAAAGATGAATAAGGAAGGAATTTTGGAAGGGTTGCTATTTGTTGTTGGTGATGAAGGATTAACACTTTCCCAAATAGAAGAGATTTTACAAATTAGTAATGAAGAGGCTAAAAATTTATTGCTATCTTTAAAAAATAGATATGAAAGTGATATGTACGGTATTAAAATAAGTTTTTTGGCTGATACTTTTAAGTTGACTACAAAAAAAGAGCATCGTGAATATTATCAAAAACTTATAGAAAATGAAAACAATACTTTATCACAAGCTGCTCTTGAGACTTTAGCAATAGTAGCTTACAATGAACCATTAACGGTGCAGGAGATTGATGAAATTAGGGGCATAAATAGTCGTGAAATGGTAAGAAGGTTAGTTGCAAAAGGATTGCTTAAAGAAGATGGTAAAAGTGATGCTGTTGGAAGACCAATTTTATACAGGACAACTAATGAATTTTTAGATTATTTCGGATTATCTTCGGTTGAACAACTACCACGATTTGAAGAGATAAAAGGAGAACAGGAAGAGTCTGATTTATATGAATCTAAATATAAGGAAGAATGATATTTTATTATAGTTGTGGATTTTTTTAGGTGAGGTACATATGAAGAAGATAGTAATAATAGGTGGTGGTGCTAGCGGTTTAACTGCGGCATCTTTTATACCGCCAAATAACAAAGTCTTATTATTGGAAAAAAGAAATTCTTGTGGTAAAAAAATTTTAGTAACTGGTAATGGTAGATGTAATTATTGGAATGAAAATCAAGATTTAAAATATTATCATTCTGAAAATAATGAGGTTTTAGGATTGATAAATACCATTGAAAACAGGAATCTAGTCTTAAATTTTTTTGATAGTTTAGGAATAGTGCCATATGTAAAAAATGGTTATTATTATCCTTATTCTCGTGAAGCATCTACTATAAGAAATGCTCTTCTAGAACAGGTTATTAGAAATAATGTTGAGATTGTAAATGATATTACAGTTACAAAAATTATGAAAAATGGAGAAAAATTTACAATTATTACTGATAAAAGCAATATAGAAGCTGATTGCGTAATACTAGCCACTGGATCTTTAGCGTACTACAAAGATAATGATTCTAATATTGGATACAATATTGCTAAAAGTTTTGGACACACAATAGTTAAAGTTTTACCTTCTTTAGTTCAACTTAAAACAGATCAAAAATTTGTAAAAGATTGGGCTGGAGTTAGATCTGATGCAGTAGTAACAGTTTTAAATAATGGTAAAAAGTTAAAAAGTGAAGAGGGAGAAATACTTTTAACAGATTATGGTATAAGTGGTATATGTGTATTTAATATAAGTGGTTTAGTTGCCAAATTATTAGATAATAAAGAGGAAGTTACAGTTAGTATTAATTTTGTTTCTTGGTATAAAGAAGGTAATTTTTTGTCTTGGTTAGAAATAAGAGATAAAAAAGTAACAAATATTACAGTATTAGAATTTTTAGAAGGATTCTTAAATAGTAAATTAACAAAACTAATATTAAAACTTTCAAATGTATCAAATAACTGTTATTGGAAAGATTTAAATGTATCTCAAAAGGAAAGGATTGTATCTTACATAGAAAATTTTAATGTAAAAATAACAGCTACTAATTCGTTTGATAAAGCTCAAGTATGTAGTGGTGGAGTTAAATTGAATGAAATAGATCCTCTGACTATGGAATCTAGAAAAGTAAAGGATTTGTATATTGTTGGAGAAATGTTAGATGTAGATGGTGATTGTGGCGGATATAATTTGAGTTTTGCTTTTATGTCTGGTATGTTAGCGGGAAAGAGTGTTAGTAGAAATGATTAAAGTAAGGCAAGTTAAAGTTAGTATCACTAATAACAGTGAAGAAGAAATAAGAAATAGGACACTAAAGAAACTAAAAATAGATGATAGTGAGCTTTTAAAAATCTTTATTAGAAAAGAATCAATCGATGCAAGAGATAAAGAAGATATTCATTATTCTTATGAGGTTGATGTTGTATTAAAGAATGAGGAAAAAGTTTTAAATAGGAATAACTCTTCTGATATAAGTGCTACCAGTGAAGAAAGTTATGTTATAAAGAAAAAAGGCAGTGAAAAATTAAGCAAAAGGCCAGTAATAATTGGAAGCGGCCCGGCTGGTTTATTTGCAGCTTATATTTTGGCCGAAAATGGTTATAGACCATTGATTATCGAACGTGGTGAACGAGTTGAAGAGAGAATAAAAACAGTAGAAAAATTTTGGAACGAGCAAATATTGAATGAAAACTCTAATGTTGCTTTTGGTGAAGGTGGAGCCGGAACTTTTTCTGATGGTAAACTTAATACCCTTGTTAGTGATAAAGAAAATAGAAAATTAAAAGTGCTTCAAACTTTTGTAAAATGTGGTGCTGATAGTAAAATTCTCTATCAAAGTAAGCCTCATATAGGAACAGATATGTTACGTGATGTAGTTATTAATATGCGTAATGAAATTATTAAAATGAATGGAGAGTTTAGATATAATACTACTCTTACTGACTTGAAGATAGAAGAAGGAAAGATTAAATCTATAATTTTAGATAATTCTCAAAAGATAGATTGTGATGTTTTAGTTTTGGCAATTGGTCATAGTGCAAGAGATACTTTTCAGATGTTATATAATAGAAATATTAATATCCAGTCTAAACCTTTTGCAGTGGGTATTAGAATACAACATCCTCAAAATATGATAAATTATTCACAATATGGAAAAGAAGCAAGCTTTCTTCCTAACGCTAGTTATAAACTTACGTATACAACTAAAAAGAATCGTGGCGTTTATTCTTTTTGTATGTGCCCAGGTGGATATGTCGTTAATGCTTCAAGTCAAAAGGGATTGTTGGTTATAAATGGAATGAGCTATAACAAAAGAGATAGCGAGAACGCTAACAGTGCTATTATTGTTACGGTTACACAGGATGATTTTGGTAATAATCCATTGGATGGACTTTTATATGCAGAAAAATTGGAAAAGAAATCTTACGATTTAACGCAAGGAAAAATTCCTGTGCAATTATGGAAAGATTTCAAGGAAAATAGACAAACTAGCTGTTTAGGTTCTGTTAAGCCGTTGTTTAAAGGAAATTATGCATTTGCAAATATAAATGAAATACTACCAAATTATTTATGTGAAGCTTTGAGGGAAGGCATAGATAATTTTGATAAAAAGATTAAAGGCTTTGCCATGGATGATGCGCTCATAAGTGCTGTCGAAAGTAGGACATCATCGCCAATTAGAATTGTAAGAGATGAATCTTTGATGTGTAATATTTTGGGTATTTATCCATGTGGAGAAGGTTCTGGGTATGCTGGAGGTATCACGACATCGGCTATTGATGGTATAAAGGTAGCAGAAAAAATAATAGAAAAGTATAATTTCATTGATATCTCTTGATATAGAATACTAAGTAATAAATTTTATTTATTTGTGTAGTTGTAAATGATGTGAGTATCTTTCTTCGATTTTGAAAAAAGAAAGGAGACTTGATAAATATTAAGAAAGAATTTTTTTTGGCACAATAAAAAAGTCGACACCAGTTCATCTCTGACCTAGTGCCGTAACTCGTAATTATGCTTTACTATATTTACTTGAAAGTTCGAGGTTGGTATAAATCCGGTGCGTTTGCAAAAGGGTGGTAACCGTGCCAACTTTTTACATTTGCAACAATATTTTTTGGGGATAGTTTTTTTGTCTCTTTTTCTTTTTATTCTTATATTTTGCTATCTAGGAAAATTTTAATAAAGTTCATTATTATAACTTTCAAGTAGTTCTTGACATTTTTTATTTTCAATCTGATGAATTTCTAAAATATCTTTCTCTTTATTTTCTAAATAATTATATATCATATCATCTCGAAATCCAATTTCTGCAACTTCTTTTCTATTAGTTGCAAAATAAATTTCTTTAATATTAGACCAAATAATTGCTGATA
>CANQHY010000078.1 GCA_947623975.1 uncultured Bacilli bacterium | reverse complement strand
ACGTCTTTTTGTCTTAAGTCTTTGTCTTCTCTCATATCTTTTATCCTTAACATACTATCACCTTTATATATTATAAAAAAGTTATGAAATAACTATTGACATTTAGTCATAATATGACTATAATATGAATTGATAGTTATATTACGACTATCAAAACTAGTTTTTTTCTCGGTAAACTTTCCCCAGTTTGCTGAGATAGGGGGAAATATTAATATAATTTAGAAACATTGCTAAAATGAAAAGTAAATTAAAAAATTATTAAGAAAATTAAAAAAGGAGTGATTTAAAATGCAATGTCAAGGAAAGTTTAAATTTAAAGAATTGGTAAAAAGAGCAGGGGGAAGTTTCACAAATCAAAAAGGTGATGTTATAAACTACAAGGATACTTATAATCTAAAAGTAGATGAAGTAACTGAAAATGGAATATATGAACGTATATTCAAAATTCCAACAGAAAGTGAATTAGTAGAACCTTTACTAATCACAAAACCTTATACAGATATTACTTTAGAATTTGATGTTATCTTTTATGGTAATTCAATTAGACTTACACCAATTTCTATTGTAAAATAATAAATTAATTTTGCATGTACTGACATTTTTTTATACATAGATTTTAAAGTAAGGGGGTGTGTTTATGGAAGGTGCTGAAAATTTGGCTAATTTAATTAAGCCATTAAGCGATGCTTTAGTTGCTTCAATTACACCTGCACAACTAATCACTATTTTAGCTGGTATAGTTGGTGTAGGTATGACATTTGTTTTAATGTGGTTTGGTGCAAGAAAATTACGTCAAATCTTTACAAATGCTGTAACTAAAGGCAAAATAAAATTTTAGTTTTTTTCCATATTAAGGGAAGAATTCCACTTTTTTCTTCCCTTTTTTTAATTTTAAGGGGGGAGTTAAATTGAATAATTTTGATAATTTGAAGGGTTCTCATAATCCGCTAAATATTTTTAATGTATTTAATTACAGGAGAAAATTTGCACGTGAGAACCCTTATTATTTTTATCCAGAAGGACTATTAGTTTTTTGTGCTGAGCAAGGTTCTGGAAAGACTTTATCTGCAGTCCAATATTGTATTAAAGTAAATGAACAGTATCCTGATTGTGTTTTTTGTACTAATGTAAGTATTAAAGAATTTCCTATTAATTGTTATTATGTCGTAAAAAATATAAGTGAAAATGTATCAATTGTTTATTATTTCTTACTAGGTACTGACGAATTAGTTCGTAAAGTTACTGTATTTTCTCAAAATGGAGAAACCAAAGTTGAAATTGAAAAATTAAAAGATGATGTAAAAATAGTTGTTGCTTATGACGGTTTAGACTGTATAAAAGAATTAAGCAACGGAATGGAAGGGGTGTTATATTTAATCGATGAAATACATCTTGAATTTAACAGTCTTGAGAGCAAAAATATTCCAATTGAAATTATGGTTGAAGTTTCGCAGCAAAGGAAACAAAGAAAGCATATAGTTGGAACTTCTCAAGTATATATGCGTTTAGCAAAGCCATTAAGAGAACAGATAGACACAGTTGTTATCTGTAAAAATATTCTTTCCTGCATTCAATTTAATACTGTTATTAACGGTAAAACAGCAACAGAAGAAAACGGAAAATTGAATGCTGAGATATTACATAAGTTTTTATGGTTTCATAAGCCTAGCCTTTATAACTCTTATGATACTTATGCAAAAATGAAAAGATATCGCAAAGAGTGGAAGGGGATAGAGAGGCAAGATATATATGATTATAATAAAGGGGGTGTTTTAAATGAACTACCAAACCGTCATTGATTTAGCTATTGAAGTTGTAAAAGCCGGTCTTCCAATTGGTGTTATTTTTCTTTTGGTTGAGAGAGTTGTCAACTTATTTTTATCTTTCGCTTTTCCTAAAACATTCAAAGGAGGTTTATAATTATGGATGAATCAAACGACATTATAACATCTGTTATTGATGTTCCAGATAACGACGAAATTGTTCCAGATAATAATGAACTTGTTCTTGGTAATGACTTAAATAGTGAGTTTTCTACTGCTGACTATTACGACAGTTACTATGAGAGAGTTCTGTCAAAACTTGATACTATATCTGTAAAGCAAGATACTTTAACTGAAGTAACAAGAGACTGTTCTACTTATTGTTTCTTGTCTTGTTTTCTTATTGGTATCTTTTTTATATATTTATTTTTACGTAATATGATTACTTTAAAGTAATTAGAAAGGGGGATTTATGAAAAAGTTTTTATGTTTTTCATTTTTATTTTTTGCTTTTATATTTTTTTCTTATACTATCAGTTTAGGTGCTACTGTTGATTTAGAGTTTTCTGATGGTAATACTTACTCTTTTGAAGATTTTTCTGACATTGTTGAAGGAAAAGAATATTGTATTATTTATGGTACTAATAAAAATGTTGGTTCTAAGTTCGTTTTGTATTTTTTTGACCCTAATACATCAGTTTTTCGTTTGAGGCCTGCTGCTGGTTATTATTATATGTCTCTTTACCCTCCTGATAAATGGTATGAAAATGATAACGATAGAATTTCATTTGATTATTATTACTGTAATGCTCAACGTTCTTCTTGGAATATAGAAACTAATAATGTAGATAGTAGTTTTTACTTTAATAAAGGCATAACTGCTGTATATACCACTTTTGACCTTTACGATGCTTATACTAAGGAAATTGTTTATAAAAAAAATAGTGCCTCAAGTTTTATAGCTCCATTTATTGCAAATAACAAGGAAGATTTATCTTCTTGTAATTATGATTATATCACTATTAATGCCGGCAGTTATACTTATTATGACTGTCCTGATATTAATTTTGTTATAAGGCAAGTTGTTCAAAGTTCTTCTGATACTGATTATGAGGCTGCATATATTCGTTATAACACTGTTTTAAATGCTAATAGTAAATACGTTAGAGACCCTGCACAAAATACTTTTTGTATTTTTGATATTCCTTTTAAGGATTTGGGCATAAATTTTTCTAATAATGAAAAATATATTTTTTCTCTAGAGTATTACCAGGGTGACCAATATATAACCGATGACTATACTATAACTATTAGCGGTCTAACTGTTGAAGACCAGCAGCTCAATTCTGATAAGATTACTCAAGAAAAACTTGACCAAACTAACGAAAAATTAGATGAAACAAATAAAAAACTCGACGAAACAAATAAAAATACCAAAGGTATCTGGGATAGTTTAATGAGCATATTTGATTTACTTAATCCTTTTAGTCCTAACTTTTTCGTATATAAACTTATTGAATTACTTGTCGAGGCAATAAAAAGTTTATTCCTTCCTGGAGACGGTTTTTTTGATAATTATTTTACTGAATTAAAAGAATGGTTCTCTGATAGACTTGGATTTTTATTTTATCCATTTGAACTGATACTTGATATCTTAGATAAGATTTTGCATATTAACTTTAGCGAGCCTATTTTTAATATTCCTGATATCAATGAGCCGTTTACAAATACTAAGCTTATTACTGCTACAACTTATAACCTTAATAGTCTACTTGAGAATGGAACATTTAAAACTATACATGATTTCTATTTAATTGGTGTTGACGCTATTATTGTATTTGGTTTAGTTAATTTAGCAAAAAGGAAATGGGAGGAGGTAACACGAGAATGATTCTAGAAGGTTTATTAAATGTTATTAAAGTATTATTGCAAGTTGTTTTTGGTTGGATAAACATTCCTCAATTTCCTGCAGAGTTAACAGGTAGTATAAATTCATTTTTAACTTTAGTTTTTGATAATTTAAGTTTATTAGGTTTTTTTATACGACCATTAACTTTGACACTTGTTGTTCCAACGCTAATTATTTTACTAAATTTTGAAGATGTCTATAAGCTTACAATGTGGATATTAAGGAAAATCCCTTTTTTAGGCATAAAGTAATAATTTGCAGCAAGCTTTCGTGAGAAAGCTGCGGCAAATTATTATATATATATATATATTATATTATATATTATATATATTATATATATTAAATATTTAACTTGATTATAGTTGAAAATCACAAGATTTTTTTTGAGGGGGGATTTTAATGCTCAAAAAGTATGTAATAACTGGAGATATTGTAGAAGTTTATAGCTATTCTAAGTATTGTAGCGGTAAAGGTGGGGCACATAGGACAACTGAGGATAGCACTGATATAGAAAATGCACTTAAAAATTATGCAAATACTAATCAGCGAAGACGTGATATGGTTAGGAGATTAGCTTGTTGTAATTTTGATAGTGCTTATGATAAGTTTTTTACATTAACTTTTAGGGACAACATAACAGACGTTAAACAAGCAAATTATCTTTTTATGAAGTTTATCCAAAGATTAAAATGGAAGTTCGGTAAAGAAATAAAATATCTTGCTGTTATTGAATTTCAAGATAGGGGAGCAGTCCATTATCACGTTTTGTCGAACATTCCATTTATCCCTGCAAATGAATTACAAGAAATGTGGGGGAATGGTTTTGTATATATAAATGCCATAACACACGTTGATAATATAGGTGCTTACATTGTTAAATATATGACCAAAGATAATATGGATGAAAGATTACAAGGCAAGAAAGCATATCTTTATAGTAGAAACTTGAGACGTCCCGAAGAAATTATAAATCATAACTTAAAAGAATTTAGCAAACTTGAAAATCGCATTATTGATAAATATAATTTAACAGAAAGGCAACCCATTTATGAGGAATTATACGACACCGAAGTTTTGGGTAGTTGTGAATATAAGCAATACAATTTGAAAAGAAAGTGAATTTTTACATTGCAGAAGACCGCGGTTTTTACTATGAAGGGCAAATTTTATCTCATTACGATACACACGGCAATTTTTTGGAATTTGTTAAAATCAACAAATTTATCAAACATAAAGGATATCTTGCTGTAAACTTTCAAAGTTTAGAATACAAAACTAAAAACTGGACATTGAATGTTGACTGTCTGGGCACTCTATATAGAAACGAAAAAGGGAAGTAGTAACAAAAACTACCTCCTTTTTTATAACATTGCGCAAAATCAAAGTATATGGCTTATTTTCTTTTTTTATCTTCGAACCCTAAAAAAACATCTTCTTCATATAAAACTTGCTCATTTTTCATTCTCGTGCTAACCTAATATATAAATTATAAAACAATTAATGAAATTTATTTATAAATTTTGTTAATTGTTTTATAATGCTCCAGGGGTTTGGGGGTGGAAGACCCCCAAGTTGCTCCTTGGCTCTGCTCATTTTATTCTAGGATATGGCTTTATTTCGTTCGTTAACCCCAATAGATAATCAGTTGATGTGTTATAAAAATTTGCTAATTCTATTAGTATTTTTGTTGGTATGTCATTTTTGCCTGTTTCATATTGATTATATCCAGTTTGAGACATATTTAGTAATTGACCTATTTGTTTTTGTGTTAGTTCTTTATCTTCTCTTAAATCTCTTATTCTTGCATACATTTTATACACCTCAAAAAAATTATAAAATAACTTGAAATAAGTTATTGACATTTAACTTAAAATAAGTTATATTATTTACAGATAACTTAAAATAAGTTATTTAAAACTAGTTTTTTTCTCGGTAAACTTTCCCCAGTTTGCTGAGATAGGGGGAATATTAATATAATTTAGAAACATTGCTAAAATGAAAAGTAAATTAAAAAATTATTAAGAAAATTAAAAAAAGGAGTGATTTAAAATGCAATGTAAAGGAAAGTTTAAATTTAAAGAATTGGTAAAAAGAGAAGGGGGAAGTTTCACAAATCAAAAAGGTGATGTTATAAACTACAAGGATACTTATAATCTAAAAGTAGATGAAGTAA
>CANQHY010000077.1 GCA_947623975.1 uncultured Bacilli bacterium | reverse complement strand
TATAAATATAAATTGTAACTTAAATGCAAATGATACTCCTAAAAGAATAAAAGATAATAGGTATCTTTCCTTTAATAATGCAACTATTGATAATAATACAACCGAACCGACCACACCTGAAGCAGGGAATAACTGGAAATCAGGAACGGTTGAGCTTCCAATTGCCACAATAAACAGTATAGGTGCAGTACAACCTGACGGAGTAAGCATAGGGATAACAGAAAGAGGAGTTATAACTGTATTACAAAGCCCGATTATTGATATATCTCATCCTATAGGCGACCCGATATTGACATTTAATAATACTTTAAATGACAATGAAATATGGTTAAATGGCGCGACCGTTAAAAAAGAGTTATACCCTCAATTATATGCAGTTTATGGTAATAATTTCTATAACGACCAAGATAGGTATCAAGTAAATTATTCTACAATTGGCAATCCCACAATTAATGATAAATTTATAATGTCAAATATAACTACAACCAATTATGTAGTATTAAACAATCCTTTTAACCCTGGAACAAATGATTGGGAAATGAGTTTTTATGTAATTATACCAGCAACACCAAGATATTTTATGCCAATAATTGGTGGGTCGGATAATACTAATTATCAAGGTATTACTTTTGGAGTCCAATCTTCATATAAGTTCTGCATAGCATTATCTTCAAATGGAACAAGTTGGGATATCGCAAATTTTAGTGAAGGAAGTAATCAACTAACTCCCACTGGAAGATATTATATTAAAATTAATTATACGTCATCTTCGTCGGGAAGAGGCACATATACAGTTAAATATTCTTTAGACAATAAAGATTGGATTGATGACATTAAAATTGAAGATAAACCATCAATTTTTCAATCTGAAAAAAATTTAGCTGTCGGGGCTTCAATTCCTAATAATACTGCTTTTACAGCACAGGCTGAAATTGATTTAAAACAATTTGTGATAACCATACAAAATTCCTCGTTTAATAATATATTAATACCTACTGATTTAGACGCTTTAGACTGGTTTAGATTAGTTAATTTTGATGAAAAAGCAATATATGGCACATCTGAAGAATTAGGATATATAGACGCAGGCGCGCCTAATATAAGTTATATAGGCTCTCCTCAAATCGGTTTAAGCGGAATTGACGGTGCATTATTTGAAAGCCCTATATATATTAGGGGGCAATATCTTGGTGCAGGTACTTCGGGTCATGCAGGGTCGTTTAGCGCACAATTAAGTAATAATGTTTATGGTGCTAATCGTAATACAATTACAACAGACGGTGTAAAAATTAGAGTGAAAACAAGGTATCAGTAATTATGACAGTATATATTTATGAATATGATAAAAACACTTTTGAATATTTAGGAAAAAAACAAGCCGAAGCAGACCCCGAAGAAACAAAAAAAGCAGGGCGGTTTATTCCTTTAGTTCCTGCTTATGCAACTTTAACCGCACCCCGCAATTTTAAACAAGGATTTATGGCAAAATGGAACAGGAAAGACTGGGATATTTTAAGAGACTACAGAAAAACACATTATAAAGTCGATAACGAATTAAATGTTTCAGACATTACGGAACTTGGAGAAATAACAGGTTATATCTTAGTTTTAAAAGAACTTGGAGAAAAGATAAAAGCTAATAAAAATCATTTTAAAATTATTAATAATGAAATAATAGAAAAATCAACGGAAGAAATAAAAAAAGAAGAAATTGAAGCTAAAGAAAAACAATTTAATGAGTTATTTTTTAATACTTCTTTAGGTTATGTTAAAAGAACTGTTACTTTTAAAGACGGTAAAACAGCTAATTTCTTGACTGATATTGTACCGTTATTAGAAATTGACATTCCTATTATTACATACAATAAACCTGATTTTGAGAGTGAGGAATTACCCTCACAAAATAGAGATGTAAAAGTAACCGAAATATTTTTAAAAGAATGTAAAATGCAATTATTACAAGATTTTTGGGGAAGTGAAATAAAATGACAGATTTTGTAAGAATACCAGGGAAAATATTTGCAGAAAACGCAAGCCCTGTAGGAAATGACCCTCAAATAGGTAAGTTTGGAAATGCTAAACAAGGTATTTATACGGGGGAAGCAGATGTACGAGAAATACAAAACTCGGAAGCGTGGTCGCAGGGCTGGACAGAAGCCGTTGTATCTGCTATGAATTACCCACCGTTACCCGAAATGAACGGGGTGTTAAAAGTTCTTTCCTATCAAATATGCTATTTATTACAAAAAGGAATACCGCAATGGAATGCCGATACTATTTATTATACTAATGATTATGTTAACTATAACGGTAAATTATATTATTCAAGTATAGATAATAATACTTTTGAACCTGAAACCCCAGGGGCTGGCAATAGTTGGTTAAGCGGAACATCTGATGTAGCGATAGCGACAAATACCTCTAACGGAATTTCGCGCCCTGACGGTAAAACACTTGCAATAAACATTGACGGAATATTAAGCGTAAACGGATTAAACAACCCTTATACTTTATTTGATTATAAATATAGTGAATATACTTTATATAATGCAAGTTGGTTGTTATCCGCGGGGCAATATAATCCCGCTTCTGTTTATCCTACTGCTTATCAGGCATTAGTTATTGAACAAGACAGCACGAAAGAAGTAGGACAGGTATATCAATTACCGAACGGAACAAGTTATGTTAAAAGAGGATTACCTGTTGTTATATTAAGTAATGAGGATATTCCCTTACAAGAAACAATAACCGCAACTTCTGGGTGGACAAATTATACAAATGCTTTTGATGATAGTTTAACAACTTATGCCAAGTGCGGAACTGCAACAGATTATATAACTGTTTCTTTTAACAAACCAATAAATATAACTGGTTTTATAATGACAGGACAATATGTAAGTGGACAAAGGCGTGACTGTAATATGGCAATTTATTCTGTCATCGACGGAGAAGAAATTTTACTTGCAAATGGAACAGGAGCTTCAAAAACCTCCACTTATACAAGCAGTGCGAAATTTAAGTCTGTAAGTGTAACAGAGTTAAGATTTAAACTTATAAATTCTTCTACAAATGACCCTCCCTCTACAAGTTTACCTACTAGAGTATGTAACATTGCTATTTTAACAGAAGCAGAGAGTAATAATGACTATAATTTTATTTTGAATACAGAAAACCAGACATTCCGTTTACCTTTAATTTCAACAAATAATAAAAGAATTTTAATTGATAAAAAAGAACCCACGGAAGATAACCCTACTTGGTATAATCTCTATTCTGACGGTTGGTTAGAGCAGGGTGGAATAATTCCTACTGTTAAAGCAAACACTTATACAGCGACAACAATAAATTTATTAAAACCTTATAGAGATACATCATATACAGGACATATAACGCAGTGGGATGATAACCAACAGTTAGGAATAGACACCGCAACTAACGGCAATAGTTTTCATTCTAAAACAACAACTTCATTTGTTATATCTGCGTTTAGTTGGACTTATGGTCGTCATTGGACTACACAAGGATATACTGATGATACTGAATTAATTTACTCGGGATTAAATACATATTTTTATATCGGCGAAACAGTACAGAACGCTAACCTTATAGAAGCAGGGAAAGTTTTAGAAGTTGTGAATGATATTAATATCAATAAAATGGACAAAAATGCATTAAGTTTTTATCCTGCTGATAAACAAATCATATACGGAGGTACATTTACAACTAAAACAGAATTTGATTTATCCGATATATTGCCCGACGGGTTGGTATATTGTTTTATACAAGCAGAAATAAGCACTAATGCTAATGGTAGTGGGGCTATTAGCATAACATCAGATTTAACACCTTGGGATTCACTATCTAATAATTACAAGTGGAATTTACAAACTAACAATTATTTTGGGGCGGCAGGTTGTTCTATCATTCCGACAAACAATAAAAAAATCTATGTTCAAACATTCGGTGTTGTAGGAAATTGCTATGTTTATTTATACGGATATCAAACAGCTAATTTAGGAGAATAGAAATGGTAAAATTATTATTTGATGATAATGGAATTATTTATGGCATAACAGAATGTATCAAGTCTTCTTTGAACATTTTGGATATAACACAGGAACAATTTGATGAAATAATAAAAGATACAAGAAAGTATTTGATAAAAGATAATCAACTTGTATTAAATGAAGAATATGAAGAAATTAAACGAAAAGAAGAAAAAGAACGAATATCAAAATTATCTTTAACAAAGAGAGAAGTGTTTTTAGCTTTATACAAAGCAAAACAAATAACACCCGAAATGATAAAAGCACAAATAACAGAGCCGGAAGCATTAATTGAATTTGAATATGCAAATGAATATTATCGCGGTAATCCGTTAATTGATTTAATCGGTGAAAAACTTGGTTACACATCAGATGATTTGGATTATTTATTTGAGAATAAAGAGTTTCCCGAAAAAACGCTTGATGATGTTATTGAAGCAACGGAAGAAGCAGGATTATACGGTGATGAACTAACAGATTTGTTAAATTTTACCCCAAAAGATATTAAAAATATAAATAAAAATTTACCCGATGTTTCGCTAGTCGACACATCCGACAGTGCGGAGGACTAAACCCCCTCCGCCGTCAATAAAAAGAAATCAGCAACTACCGAGAAATCCTCGAAAGTTCAAGAAGAAAAGGAGTAAACTATGGCAAAAGTATTTAATTTATTTGAAAGATTTGTTATCAGACGTTTAGCAAAAAAAGTTGTAAAACTTGTTCCTGAATTAAAAGAAAAAGGACTTGAAATAGTGGAGAAACACGCCGATGAAATTATTGAAAAAGTTAAAGAAGCTATCGTTAAGTTTATTGAAGAGCATAAGAATAAGTAAAAATCGTATCGGGTTTAAGTTTACTTGGAGATTTTAAAATGTTTTGGTATAAAGATGATGAAATAGAAATAGACTTTAATATAATTCCTTGTACGACTATGCTATTTCCTTTGCCCTCTATGAGCAAACAGGAAAAAAAAGAGATAACTGATAAACCGTTTTTAAATAAAAAGCCGTTGTTTGTTACTATACTGGATAAAAGGAAAACAGAGCAGATAGAGTATAGATTTTGGATAGAAAAGGGGTTTACTTGGGACGGCGCTACAATTAATAGGGTTTTCTGGCGATTGATAGGCTCAAAAACCTCTCCAGAATTCCAGACACCGAGTTTATTACACGATTATATCTGTACTCATAAGGATTGTATCAATAATGACCGCCTTTTATCATCTAAAGTTTTTAGAGGATTATTATTAGCAAGCGGAGTAAGTAAATTTAAGGCGGATATTATGTTTATGGCGGTGGACAACTTCCAGCGCTTTTGTCATTGGTAAAAAGGGGTAACAATGAACTTAAACTTTACAATAACAGAGTTATGCCATAGTGATAAAGCAATAGAACACGGAATTAAAAACATTCCGTCATTAGCTGAATGTGATAATTTATTAAACCTTATTTACTTTGTTTTACAGCCGTGCCGTAATAAGTTTGGCGCAATAAAAGTAACTTCGGGATTTAGAAATAAAGAAGTTAATAAACTTGTTAACGGTGCAGTTAATTCAAACCACTTAACAGGGTGCGCTTGCGATATCATCCCCTTAAATTCTACTTTCAAGCAAGTATACGATTATATTACGCAAATATTAGATTATGATGAGTGTTATATTGAAACAAATTCTAAGGGGGTTAGGTGGCTTCACGTTGCTTTTAGAATTAAGGGTAATAGATTTAAACATAATCCGAATTATCTTGCCTAAAAATTGACGTTTGACGTTTTAAAATAAATTTATCAGTTTAGTAGAGATTAGAGAAATGGAACAGGATGAAATGGAAAAAAAAATAAATAAGATTTATAACTTACTCTTTGGAAA
>CANQHY010000076.1 GCA_947623975.1 uncultured Bacilli bacterium | reverse complement strand
AAAAATTAATTTGATTGACCAAAAACAAATGTTTACATTATAATGTGTTTATTAAGTTGATATAATGTTAATTGATATAGCTTTATTTATAAGTCATTTTGTTCTGTATATTAGATATTATTTTAGAGGTGGTTTTATGTCATTTACTACAAATGTTAAAAATGAAATTTGTCTTACTCAGTTTTCTACTATTGAAAATATTGCAGAACTTTCTGGTTTTATAAGGGGGTCTTATAAAAACGATGTGGAAAAACTTGAGTTGTCATGTGAAAATGCTAAAGTAGCCAAAAGACTTTATTTATTAATAAAATCAATTTATGGAGTAGATGTTTTGTTAGAACAAAGAAAAATGGCTAATTTTAGTAAGAAAAAGATTTATGTCATAACATCGTTTTCTAAAACAAAACAAATATTAGAAGACCTTTCAGTTATTGATAGTAACAATCATTTAATTGAAACACCGAAAGATTATCTCTTAGGATCGATAGAAGAAATAAAGGCTTATTTACGTGGTAGCTTTCTAGCACGCGGAAGTATAAATGATCCTAAAACATCTCAATATCACTTAGAAATGTTGTATGATAACAAATATGAGGCTGTGTTTGTTCAGCGATTATTAAATCAATTTGAGTTAAATTCAAAAATAATAATGCGTGATATTAAATATATGGTTTATATTAAAGAGTCTGATAAAATAAGCGATTTTTTAAGGATTGTAAATGCTAACCAAGCAGTTTTATATTATGAAAATATTAGAATTTATAAAGATCAAAAAAATAAAACTAATAGACTTAATAATTGTGAACAAGCTAATATAGATAAAGTAATTGAAACCTGCAATAATCAAATTCAAGACATAAATACAATTTCTAGTAAGTTGGGTCTAGATTTTTTAGATGATAAAATAAAAGAAGCATGCCTTTACAGATTAAAATATCCTGAGGCATCACTTCTTGAATTAAGTAAAATTATTTCTGTAGAAAATAATACAAATATTACTAAATCGGGACTTAACCATAGATTTAGAAAAATTAGGGAAATAGCTAGTAAATTAAAAGATAATTAGAGGCACAACTATAAATAAAGTTATGCTTTTTTTTGGTTAATTATTTCATCTACAATGCCGTATTCTAAAGCTTCTTGAGCTGATAAAAAATAATCCCTTTCAGTATCCTTATTTACTTTATTTATATTTTGGTTGGTATTAAAAGCTAAAATAGAATTTAATTTTTTCTTTAATTTTATTATTCTTTCAGCACCAATTTTGATGTCTGTAGCTTGACCTTCAACACCACCTAATGGTTGGTGAATCATTACTTCACTATTTGGCAAAGCATATCTTTTTCCTTTTTTCCCACATGAAAGTAAAAACGCAGCCATAGATGCAGCAAGACCAACACATATTGTAGTTACATCACTACCTATATAATTCATTGTGTCATATATTGCCATTCCTGATGTTATTGAACCACCAGGAGAATTTATATAAAGAAAAATTTCTTTCTTTTCTAATGAATCTAAATACAAAAGTTCTGCAATTACACTATTTGCTAGGTTATCATTGATTTCTCCACTTATAAAAATGATTCTATCTTTTAATAATCTAGAAAAGATATCATAGCTTCTCTCACTATTTCCTTCTTTATCTATTACAACTGGAATTAAACTCATTATAGTCACCTATATCTATATTAGTAATAATTGTTGAATTTTATACATGATTCTAGTTAAAAAAAGAAAAATTTAAAAAATAAAAGGCCAATAAAATTTCAATTTACAAACTTGCATTGTCAAATAATTGATTATTTAACAGTTTTTAGTCTTTAAAAAATAATTTATTATAATTGTTTTTGTAGAAAGCTAATTTTTGTGATAATATTGTATTAGGATAAGAGGGGATTAAGATGATTGGTAGCATTAAACTTAAAATCATGGGTGAAGAAAAAGTAATAGCTAGTGGCTTGACTCTTTTAGATTTAGCAAAAGATTATCAAAAAAATTTTAAATATCCAATTATACTAGCAAAAATTGGAAATATGTATCATGAATTGACAGAACCAATAGTGGCTAATCAAGAGATAACTTTTGTCGATTTGAAAGAAAGAATGGGAAATAGTGTTTATGTAAATTCTTTAATTTTTTTGGTATCATATGCTTCCTGTGAATTATTTGGAAAAGATGCTAAAATAGTTGTCAAATACTCAATAGATAAAGGCTTATATATAGAAACTAACTTTGAGCTAAATGAAAAATCATGTAAAGCCTTAAAAGATAAAATGAAAGAAATTGCCGATAAAGATATAGCAATTACCAAATGTAGAGTAAACAGAGAAGAAGCTATAGATTATTATGAAGTAAGGAAAGACCTATCGAAAGTTAATCTATTGAATTGCATTATAAAAAGTTATATTACATTATATAAGATGGGTGGAGTTTATGATTATTTCTTTAGCTTGATGCCGCCATCTACTGGATGCCTTAAATATTTTGATATAGAATTATTGAATAATAAAGGTTTTGTTTTACTTTTCCCTACAGTTTACATAGATGGAATTAAGAAATATGAACATCACCCTAAGTTGTTTGATGTATTTAAAGAATATCAAAAATGGGCTGATATAATGAAATTAGGAAGTGTTCCTTCTTTAAATAAAATTGTATCAAATGGTCACATTGACGACATTATAAGGATGGAAGAAACATTACAAAGTAATAGGCTTTTAAATATTGCTAGGGATATTTTTTCGAAGAAGAGTAATGTAAAAATAGTCCTTATTGCAGGGCCATCTTCATCGGGAAAAACAACTAGTTGTAGAAAACTTTCTATGTATTTAAGAAGCTTTGGATTAAGACCTATCGAAATATCAATGGATGATTATTTTGTCGATAGGGTAAAAACACCAAAAGATGAAAACGGTGAATATGATTATGAATGCTTAGAAGCGATTAATATCAAAAAATTTGACTCTGATGTAAGAAAATTATTAAGTGGAGAAAAAGTGAGAATCCCTAAATATAATTTTATAAGTGGTCAATCGGAAGAAGGTACCACAGAGGTTACATTAGGTAGTGAAGAAATCCTTATTATTGAAGGTATTCATGCTCTTAATGAAGAACTGTTGACATCTATTGATCGAAATAGAAAGTATAAAATCTATTTGTCACCACTTACAATATTAAACATAGATACTCATAACAGGATATCTACTACTGATAATAGACTCTTAAGACGAATAGTAAGAGATAATAGAACAAGAGGGCATAAAGTTGAAGATACGCTTAAAAGTTGGCGAAAAGTTAGATTAGGGGAGGAGAAACATATTTTTCCTAATCAAGATGATGCCGATACAGTATTTAATACGGCATTAATATATGAACTTGGAGTATTAAAAACTTATGTCGAACCACTTTTGTACTCAGTTGATAGTAGTAGCCCATATTATGAAGAGGCAAGACGCCTAATAAATGTGTTAAAAACATTTTTACCAATACCTTCGGAAGCTATACCAGATGATTCTTTGCTAAGAGAATTTATTGGTGGAAGTTGTTTTAAATAGAAAGGAAGATAAAAAATGATAAAAGTAGCAATTAATGGATTTGGAAGAATAGGAAGGCTTGTATTCAGACTTATGAATAGCGATCCTAATTTTGAGGTAGTAGCAATTAATGATTTGACAGATGCAGAACAGCTTGCATATTTGCTAAAATATGATACAAATCATAGGAATTACCTTGTAAACGAAATTTCTAATGATGAAACTAATATTATTGTAAATGGCAAAAGAATACCTGTGTTTGCTCAAAAAGATCCAACATTATTACCTTGGGGAAGCTTAGGTGTCGATGTAGTTTTTGAGTGCACTGGAGCATTTACATCACGTGATAAGGCAATGGCACACATTACTGCAGGAGCCAAAAAAGTAATCATTTCAGCACCAGCTAAAGGAGATTTAAAAACAATTGTTTACAATGTTAACCATGAAACATTAGATGGTAGCGAGGATATTATTTCAGCAGCAAGTTGTACAACTAACTGTCTTGCTCCAGTTTTAAATGTTATTGACAGATATTTTGGTATCGAAAAAGGATATATGACAACTGTACATGCATATACAAATGACCAAGCAACACTTGATATTGCTCATAAGAAAGGAATTAAAGCTCGTCGTGGTAGAGCTTGCGCTGCTAATATTGTTCCTGCTTCAACCGGTGCTGCAAGTGCAATCGGCGAAGTACTTCCAAATTTAAAAGGAAGATTGGACGGTACAGCAATGCGCGTTCCAGTTCCAACTGGTTCTGTTATTGACTTGACTCTTGAATTAAAACGAAACACTACTAAAGAGGAAATAAATGCAGTTTTAAAAAATAATGCTAATGAGACTCTTAACTTTACAATGGATCCTATCGTATCAAGTGATGTAATTGGCTTAGGTTATGGTGCAGTAGTAGATGGATTATCTACAAGTGTGCTTGACGTTGATGGAAAACAACTAGTAAAAGTAGTTGCGTGGTATGATAATGAAATGGGATATTCTACCCAAATGGTTAGAACTGCTAAATATTTAATGCAAAAATAAAAATAAAATAATATTGTTTAAAAAGAGCGATTTTAGAAAATTTTCTGAAATTGCTTTTTTAATTTTTTTTCCTTAGTTCACATCTTTAATTATACATGATATAATCTTTTTATAAAGTAAATAATAGAGGGTGAAAGTATGACTAATAGAAAAAAATCTGGATTTACATTAGTAGAGGTAATCGGAGCAATAGTTATCTTAGGAATAATAGCGATAATAGCAATTCCGTATTTTACGCGAAATTTAGAAAGTTTTAGGGAAGATTATTATCAGAATATAGAAATGAATCTTACATCTTCTGGAAGAGAATTTTACTTAGATAATAGGTTATACTTGCCAACAAAATATTTGGAAGCTTCAAAAGTGACATTAAAAACTTTACAGAGTGAACATTATATAGACGAAGTATTAGATTATGAAGGAAATAGTTGTAATAAAGACAGCTACGTAATAGTAATTAAAAAGTCAAAAGAAGAATACGAATATCATTTGTGTTTAAAATGCGACGGAGATGAATACGACAATACTAATAAAAATGAATGTGATAGCGTTTGGAATACAACTGATACTCTAACAGTAGAGCTTGGTGATCCTCCAGTAATATATGTGTATATTGGAACAGATAGAGTCAAACTAAGAGAAAAGCTTACTATTGCAGCCGATATAGTAAAATATAATAATAGAGGAGAAGAAATAGCAAGAGTAAATGGTAGTGGAGAAGAAGGAATACCTTTAATACTACCAAGTAATATTGATACTATAGATACTAGTAAAATAGGAGAATATGAAACAATATATGAATATGGTGGGGTAACAAAAAAAGGAAAAGTTATAATCTATGAAAATAGTGCTCCAAATATATCAATATCAAAAATAAATAAAGTAGTAACAGGTACAATTAACGCAAGTGAAAAAGAAGAGAGAACGAATTGGAAAGCAGGAGATTGGGCTCAAAAATTAA
Organism: uncultured Bacilli bacterium; assembly: GCA_947623975.1. Taxonomy (GTDB): domain Bacteria; phylum Bacillota_I; class Bacilli_A; order RF39; family UBA660; genus RUG13868. The sequence goes on along the minus strand of CANQHY010000076.1, from coordinate 414 downwards.
AAATTACTTTTACGCCTGGTGACTCGTCTTTAGGAAATAGTACTATTACAAGATATCAGTGGAAAAGAAAAAACAGATGGACTGATTTATGTATTCCTAATAACAATAACTATTGCGAGATAGAATTAACTGAAGAAATGAATGAAATGGTAAGTTTTAGGACAATAGATAGTGAAGGAAATATTGGACTTGAGACTAGAGGATACGAAATAAAAATAGATAATACAGATCCGGTATGTAATGTTGTTGCAACCGGAAATAAAGAAGGCAGTGAATGGTTTACAGGTCCAGTAACAATATCATTTGATGAAGATAAAACTTATGATCAAGAAAGAGATAGCAAAGAGACAATAAGCGGAATAAGTGATAGGGGAATAACCTTAGGTTAAAAACAAAATAATAAGCATGGTCAAC
>CANQHY010000075.1 GCA_947623975.1 uncultured Bacilli bacterium | reverse complement strand
TCCTTTCCCTCGGGATACCTTAAAATAAAGCCATATTTGTACGAATTATCCACCATCCATTTATATTCAGGGGTTGTTCTAAAAGGACTAGCAACAGACGATTTAACATCTAAGGCAAGCGCTGTCTGATGTTCTGAAAAGCCAGCCTTGGCAACATAATTATCTACATAATCTTGTCCATACAAATTAAGATAATATTCAACTGTTTCTTCTTGACTTTTATAGTCCCTGTAGGAAGATGTAACAGATAAATTCATGCCAGCATTTTTAGAGGCTAAACACATTTCATCATATGCCTCTTTTGCTTCTTTAACAAGATAATGTTCTCCTTCTGTACAATTATCCAAAAGGACTAAATTAACAGGTGTAAAACTACTATCTAATTCATTATATTTATTTACAAGCATAGAAATAGAAAAATCTTTAACAATAGTAGTATACTCATAAAAGTTTTTATCTAAGCCTATATTAACATCAATAATAGCCCTTTCATAATCACCACTAAAATATGATAAATAACGATCTATTAATTCTGACTTAAAATATGGATACTCTAGCCATTTATTAATGTTTTTAACGTATGTATGCTCCAGATATTTTTTCAATACTAAATCATTTCTTTTGTTGATAATATTAATCTCATCAGATGTATATCCTAAATCAAGGAGATTATTAATATATACAAGAAAATTCTCTTGATTGTAATATTCTATATAAAAATATGAATCGAAATATTTATCAATATAGTTTTTATCCCCAATAATTTTTGTTATAGAACTACTATATCCCTTACTTAAAATATCATCATATACCCCATTATTACAAATAGTAACAGATTCCAAAAGTGTGTAATCCAATCTCATTAAAGAAATAATTTTTGTACAATAAACTCCAACAATAAAAAGCAATATAATTAAGCATACAATTATTAAAATTTTTATTATATTGTACCTTTTCTTTTTCGTAATTATCACCTTCAATGAAAATTATATTATTCCAATAATAATAATTCAATTACAGCTTTGTCACAATTAAATAACTTGAAATTACATTTTTTTAATGTTATAATAAGCAGCGTTTTTAAGGGGTGTAATTATGAATAAAGAAGAAATTTTATCCTCGCTTTCTAAAGGTGTTCCAAATGATGTTTCTATTGAAATATCAAGAGAAGAATTAGCAAGGTTAAGCACTAATAAGATTAAAACAAAAAACACAATTAATAATTGTTTTGAAACTCTAATTGAAAAGTTAGCTGCCAATACCTCACCTATTGCTAAATTAATCGGGCTATGTTATACATTAATGATATATACAAATGATGAAACTCTCGATAATGAAATTTGTATATCACCTACCTCTATTAAGGGTTCGATATATCTTAATTTAAATGTTGAAAATAGTTATTATCGAGCACTTAAAGGAAAAGATGTTCCCTCATATAAAGAAGAAGAAGCCAAAAAATGCTTGGAATTATTAAAAAACACAAAAAGTAATAACGAACTACAAAAGAATTTTCCAATACTATATTCAACGTTTAAAACATTATCAAAGGCAAAAACAAAATTAGAAAAAACTAAAGAAGGAGAAACAAATACCCTCGATATTGAAGATAATAACATTATAGATATTATTAAAAATATAGATTTAAATTCTTTTATAAAACTATGTTCATCTTACTTTGAAACTGTTATAAATAATATAGATTTTTTTAATAGTCTTGCATATAATACTAAATTAAATATAGAAACATTAGAAGATATAGATAAAGATAAATTAGAATTATATATTGCTAATTCATATTTATCAAAAGCAGAAATAGAAACAGATTCATCTTACATTCAAAAATGTCTTTATTATGTATCATGTTATTTCTTTGAAAATAAAGATAAAATAGATGATGAAATTAAAGTAAATATTTTATCTTCTATTGCTAATATTTGTAAAAAAGAAATAGAAATACCAATAACAAGAAAAATTCTTTATGAAAGATATCAAGAATTGCTTAAGAAAAATCCAGAAATAAGAAATATTACTTTTAATAAAGAAATATTTAAAGATATGAATTTGGATGAAATAGATGGTTTTATGCAAAAATATTTTCAAGATTTAATGGCTAACTGGGAAATATTGCCACTTGGTGATGATAGTCTGGACAAAGATATTATTAAAAAAAGCAAAACAGCTGAAAAAAGAATTTCAAAAGATGAAAAAGGAAGAAAACTACTCGAACTATTTATAGAGAAAAAACAATTCTATGATTCTTCTAATTATGCGTACAGAATAAAAGGCAAAAAAACTTTTGATGGCTATATTGGTTATATTTATCCTAATGGTATAGTAATATTAGATAAATTTTATGAAAATGCTAAAAAAGGAATCCTAGCTGAAGATGAAGCAATATACTGTATGGATATTAATGACTTTTATGCACTATCACAATTTAGTAAAACTGCTTTAATAAGGGAAAAACTATGTACTAGATTTATCCACCAAGGAACTTGGCAAAAACGCATTGAAAAAGAGATTAGTTCAGCCCGTGAAAACGATTTAGTAAACGGCATGAAAAGGCTAATTAAAAATGGCAGCATAACTAAAGCAAAATAAAAATTCCACAAAATTGTGGATTTTTATTTTATATCTTCTAATTTAATAGGTGTTATATCGAAAGTTGAATCAGGTCTTATTGTTATAAGTGTCCCACCTCGTTGCTCAGTTTTACTGCCAATGCCCTTATAAGTTATGTAATCGATAGATTTTCCGTAAGTTAGTCTTATCCCCTTATAATTTAAGGAAAAATCATTTAAATGATCATGACCAACAAATATTGCTTTAGTACTATTTTTTTCAACAATTTTATCAAAGAAATTAGTCTTCTCTTCGTAACAGATTTCTTCTCTTTTTTTACCATAGACTAATTCGACAGAATTATCTTTCTTTTCGTACAAATCATAAGCCTCTTTATATTCATATAAAGGATAATGCATAAATAACATCGAAGGAACATTTTTTTGATATTTTTTATTTATTTTATCTACTACTTTTTCGTACCAATCGATGGAAATATCTGGACTTTCAACTAAATGCTCGGAATCCATAAGAAAAAAAGCTGTATTGATATCATCACCATCGTATAAAACTATAACTTGGTCAAAATCATCTTCATTTTCTACTATTTGGGTAGGCCATAATAAAAGGCTCTCTTCTCCTGCTTTAAATATATTTCTTAACTCACTATTGTTATAGAGATTATAAAACTCAGCGTCGTGATTTCCAAAAACCATAGTCCAAGGAATTCCTATATTACTCATAAACATCTTAAGATCGACTGCTGCACTCATGTTGTTTACGTTTCTACTCAAAAGCGAAACAAATAACATATCACCTGTTAACACTATAAAATCTGGTTTAGTATATTCGATTAGTTTATACATTGCATCTATTGCTTTAACATCGTTTATATAACTAGCACGAGAGCCACCAATATGCAAATCAGTTAATTGCAATATTTTAAAATCAGTTCCTTTTTCATTATGAATTTGATAATATCTACTAGCCCCATCAAGCGTATCCATTTTGATTTCTACTTTAGACTCACTATCTAAATCTCCAAGTTCACCCCAACCATATTTTTGCATAATATATGTTAATAACTTAGAATAAGGCTCGGTAATATAAAAACCAAATGCCACAATAACCGCTATAACAACGCCTACTGTTACAAACTTTTTATAATGCTTTTTAAAAAAATTTACTACTTTTTTCATAATTTTCACCAACTATATTATATCAAAATTTAGGCAAAAAAAGCCAATAAAACTAGGCTTAATTTGTTGTGATTACTTTCTAACTTTTTTCTTTGCATAATAGTCAGCTTCATTAATTCCTATAAAGCAAGAACTGTCATCAGTATAAGTTATTGAATGGAAACGCGGATTATGAATGACATTTTCGACAAATTCTTTCTTAAATATAGTAGAATTCTCTGACATAAAATACTTTTTTAATTTTATTAATCCAGCTTTAACATTTTCATAATTTGCATTTTTACTGCGATTTTCATCAATTTTAGTTGGTGTAACAGGAAATAAATAAAAGCCAAAGTATTTTTTTATAGATTCTTTTTGCAATTCTGTACAGCATTTATCCATAGCTTTATAAAGAAGAGCACGTAATTCTTTTAAATACAAGTTATAATCAAGTGAACTATTGTCAACAAGATGCGAATCAGACAAGTTAGGCTCTATTTGTTCAGTCATATAACTTGATGCTAAAATTCTATTCAAATAATAACTCTTGTTATCTTTAGCAATAACTCCTTCTTCAATTAAAGCATCTAAAACACTCTCGACATCACTTATACTTTCAAACATTTCGCTTTCATCACAATCTTCTAAAATTTCTTTTGCTTTATTATAAAATTTTCTGTCAATCCCCATAGATAAATTAGAAATTTCTAACAATCCAATCCTTGCATTGTAAAAAACTTTTTCATAAATATTTATTTTTAAAGTAGAAACATCTGAATTTTTACAATCCTCTATAGCTTTAAGTAACCCAATACTTGCATAACTTGCCAAAAGGTCTTTATCATATTTTTTATATTTAGGACTATCCAAGACAAAATCGACCATTGGATAACAAATTTCTACTATCATATTCAACAAATCTGAATCTTTTGTTTCATTATATAATTCTAATAATTTTGGAAGATCATCTTCCTTTTCTAAGTGCGGAAATGACCTTAATACCCTCTTATTTTTCATAATTACCTTCTCAATACTAAATTTTTATTTATATAAAACTACCTATAATTTTATTTAGTTTATTTTCTAACTTTCTTTTTAGCAAAATACTCTTCTTCCGTAATTCCTAAAAAGCAAGAACTTTGTTCATTAAAAGAAACATCACGACCATTTATATCTACATTCTCAATAAAACCTTTTTTAATAAAAGAAGATTGATTTTTACCAAGATATTTTCTAATGTTTCTAATTCCTTCTATTACACTATCGTAATTAACATTACTACCTTTTTCTTCATCTTTTGCCATAGCTGGAACAAAATAAAAGCCAAAATACCTTTTAATTGATTCTTTTTGTAAATCAGTACAACATTTATCCATCATCTTGTAAAGTATCTTCCGCAACTCCTTTAAATATACCAAATAATCAAGTGACTTATAATCAATTAAATGTGAATCAAATAAATTATCATCAACTTTTTGAATCATAGTACTAGATGTTAAAACTTTATTTAAATAATATTTGTAACAATCTTTAGAAATACTACCATTCTTAAGCAAATTATCAAGTATTTTTTCGATAATAGCAAAATCAAAAGCAGTATTACTTTCCAAAGAATCATCAATATTTTTCAGTTCCCGATCAAAATTTCCTTTAAAACCAATAGGTAAACCTGTTATTTCTGATATACCATTGCGGGCATAACTAAAAACGTTTCTATAAATACTTATTTTTAAATTATTAATATCAAAACATTCGCAATCACAAATAGCTTTAATTAATCCGCTACTTGCATAACTAGCTAAAACATTTTTATCATAATTTTTATATTTAGGACTATCTAAAACAAAATCTATTATTGGATAACAAATTTCTACTATCCTACTAAATACATCAAAGTCTTTTGTTTCAATATATAATTTTAATAAAACTTGAAGCTCTTCCTCTCCTTCCAATTTAGGAAAAGTTCTTTCTATTGTTTCTTTTTCCATACCTATTCACCAGCTAGTGATATATTATAACATAAAAAAGTTCAATTTGCTATATAACATAAATAAAAGATTTATTGGTGTTTCTTGAACTTTTTTAATAAGTTCAGTAAGTTAAATAAGTTATGTTAGTAACAAGTTTAAAAATATATTTTTTCATTTTGTCGGGTGTTTTTTTGATTTTTACCCTACATTATGTTAAATGATAAAGAGGTGAAAAACAATGATTTATTCATACAAAGAACTTTTAGAAAAATATGGTACTAGATACAATATT
>CANQHY010000074.1 GCA_947623975.1 uncultured Bacilli bacterium | reverse complement strand
TCCAGAATTAATGAGAATTTTTAGAGATTTAAATTTTGTGGAACAACTTGGAACTGGGATACAAAGAGTATTAAAAACATATGATAAAAGTATATTTGAATTTTTTCCTAATCACATACGAGTAACAGTACCTTTTAATAATAATGAATTTAAAGGTAATAATGAAATTTCAGAAAATGTACCATTTAAATCTCTTAATAATTTACAAAAATCAATTATAAAATTAATAATGGACAAACCATCAATAACTCAAGAAGAATTGGCAAGATTATTAGATGTAAATAAAAGGACTATTATAAGAAATTTTAAAATGCTTATTGAGTGTGATTATATTGAAAGAGTGGGAGCAAATAAAAATGGTTATTGGAAAGTTAATCATAAATTATAAATTAGAAATAAATGCATTTATATAAAACCAAAAAAATAAGTAACGTATTATAAACTTTTGGTGCATATTGAAACTATAGGAAATACAGTAATATTAAGTCCAAGAGCAATTATTGCAATTCTAGAACAACACTATCAAAAAGATGGAAAATCCTAAAGTACTAAGACCTTATATGGGTGGAATGGAAAAAATTTCTTAAGTTGAATAATATTAGAGTAGAGCTTATATTTGGGCTCTTCTTTTCTTTGTAATTTTTCTTTTCAACCAATAATAAAAAAATATATATTTTTTTAATTATTTTTGTTATAATACTATTAGAATATTGGAGGTCATATATGGAAGGTGTAGAAAACTATAAACTTACTGATCTATTTAATGAATTAGATTCTCTTTTAAATGCTTCAGTTGTAGGAGAAAGAGTAGAAATTATAATTACTCCAAGTAATGATAATAGGGAAAGAACAGTAACAGTTGGATTGCAAAATGGGTTTTCACGCAATAGAAGTTCATTTACTATAACCGATGGTAGTCTTTTTGATGAGAAAGTTTTGCCTTTGTTGATGGAATATTATCAAAAGTTCGACGGGTTTAAGCCTAATATCAGAGTGAGTGCAGCAAGTATTCCTATGCAGACAAATAAAGCTATTTTAGAAACTAATAGCGGTAATTTGTTATATTTAGAGACGTATAATAAAGATTTGATTGATAGACTTCCTTTAGTTAATACTAAAAAAGAAAAATCATCATCATTGTTACAGCAAGATTTAGAGTGGCAGGCTATATTAGAGTATTCCAGAGCAAGAAGAGTAACTAATGATTATTTAAGGCCAACTTTAACTGATAGTGAAAGAGAACAACTAGAAACTTTTGTTAAAGCATTTAGTAGTAATAGGGAGTTAGTTGCTGGTTATAGTAAAGTATCAAGAGATAAAGTAGTAAAAAAGTTGTCTATGTTATTTAATTCTAGTGGATATAATGACGATCTAAAAAAAGAGGGAATAACTTCTAAAACTTATGATGAAATAATGGCAAATATAGATGAAAGTTTAAGGAAAAAAATAAACAATACTGTAGCTGTTGAGAATCTTGCTATACTTATGCAAGCTGAAAATAAATTAAATAATTTCATTAGAAAAAACAAGGAAAGACTAACTACTAGTATAGAAGAGTTTCATCAAAAAGTGAATTTTGCTATATCAGAATTAGCTAAGACAAGGTATTATGAGAAGAGAAATGCTTCTTACAGTGAATTTTCAGAAGAAAATGTTGGCAAAAATTACGGTGATAATTGTGCAGGAAAGATTATCGAATTAAAAAAAATGTATGAAGAAGGAGCATATCCTACTATAAGTAGCGAACAAAACGAAAAATATCTTAAATATTGTGATGAGATTTTAGAATATTTAAAAGCTAAATCAAAAGAGTCACACGATAGAAAAAGTATTAGGCAAGATATCGGATTAGAGGATATCCAAGTTGAAATAAAGAAGACGGAGAATACCGAATTTGAATATGAAGAAAATTTAAGGAATTTATTTGAAAAAATAGACCTTTGTAAAAGTGCTAGAGTAAATGACGAAAAGTTTGAAATAATTATAACCGCCGATGCTAATGACAAAAACAAAAGATTGGTTAGAATTTCGTTGACTAATGGAATGTCTAGAACTGATAGTTTCCAATTTGAATTTACTGATGGTTATAAGTTTGACGAAGACGGGTTATTTAAGATAATGGAAAAAGTTACAAAAGAAGACAAGATAATAGATATAGATGACCGAAGCGAATCTTTTAATCGAACACTTTTTATAACTGAAAACGGTAATGAGTTGTTAATAGATGATGAAATTTTAAGTAAACTTAGACATCTTGGTAAAAATGATGAAATTGCGGACACTATAGTAGAGGGAGCGGAAGAGGCAGAAAACCTTAGCGACGAGGATACTGAGAATGTTTTAGAAGCACAGATAACGAATTCTACTTCTGAAGATATAAAAACACCTTCTTTCGAAGAGTTGAAAAAGCTAACTGAAGAATATGAATTCAAGGATGAAGGAAATAATTTAATAATAGTAAAAAAAGGTACAAATGAAGAATATCATCCTTCATCTGTAAAAGAAAAGGATGAAATAGTCTTTGCTTTATATTGGAGTAGGATTGCTGATTTAAAAATTACTAATAAAGAGGAAAGTGAATCATTTTCTTTTAGTGGTGAAGCTTCTAGGTTATTTAATATTTTAGATACTAGATTTAAACAATCAATAAAAGATGGGACGGTTGTCGATTTTGATTCGATAAAAGAAGATTTTAGTGATACAAATATTGTGGGAGCTGAGCAAATTTACAATCGCCTTTTCAAATCAGAAAAACACAAAAAATTTCTAGTTAATTATTACTTGAGTCAACTAGACATGCTTGGACTTAATTTAGATAATTTCTTACAACAAGAACATAATGACGAACTTAAAGAGCAAGAAAGTCCAAAAACGGTTGATTATAATCCTATAAAGCAAATTGACGAAGCTTATGAAATAGCAGCTGGATATTCTAATGAAGAAAGAAAAGCTTCATTGAAAGTACATTTTCCTAAAGAAGACGAAAGAAAGGTAGAAGTTATCGTATCGTATGGAAATGCTAGTGACGAAGATGTTATATTTCAATCAGCTTTTGAAAAAGAAGGTTTTATTAGTCAGATAATGCCACAAATATGTGATATTTATGCCAAAAATAGTGGAATATCTACAACGAACATATATAATACTCCAAATACAGATAAGGCACTTTTAATTGCAACTGGAGATAATGACAATATGCTCCAAGTTACTAATGCTAAGTCTGATGATATAAGAATGATTGATAATAGGCTTAAAGATTTAAATGTTATGTTAAGTCATAGCCGTGGTAAAAGTAGATAATGAAATTAAAACATGAAACAGTTACGATTTTAATTTTGATAATATACGTATTGTTTTGTTTTATAGCATCGTTTTTACTTTTTGGAAAAATTGCCTTGCAAAAAGAAGAATTTAGTAAGTTTATAATTAAATTAGATTTTATAGAGTATTTAAAAACTAATTCGCAAGTAACAGATATTTTAATAGAAAATAGAATACCAGATGAAATTTTTGATTATGTAGATGAAAATAATGCCCATTTATTATTAAATAATATTGTCGATAATTTATATGCAGATAAAGAGACTTTAGTAAATGATAATAATGTTGAAAATTTAATGGTTGAATCAATAAAGCGATATGAAAAAAAGTACACACAAGATATATATAGTCATATAAGTGGCGATATTTCTAATGTTGCAAAAGATATAACAGATGAAATAAATAATTTTGATTTTATTCAAACTTTTAATTTTTTGAATCATATGGTGAACGGATTCTTTCCTTTTTGGATAATGCTGATTTTATTAGTGTTAATTATAGTAATGTTTTGCCTTGAAAAAGAAAATGCTTTGTTTTTGATTGGTGTTTCAAATGTTTCTATTTCTGCTATAATTGTTTACGTTAGTAAAAGTATTTCAGAAATAATTTTAAGTAATAAAGGTATAATGAACTGTTTTGGCAATGAAACTTCTGATTATCTTATTGGTAAGTTGAATCCTGTTTTCACAACGTTAGCAATATTAGGGTTAATAATGTTGGTTATATATTTATTGATTTATTTGCATCAATTAATAATTAAATTTAGAATTAAATATTATGATAAATATTATGGTAGTTAGTAAGTAAAAAAATAATTGTCACAATATAAAATCATAAAAGGAGGAATATTATGAAGGTTTGCCATTTTTGTGGAGCAAAAAATGAAGATTGGATGGCAATATGTCAAGAATGTGGTAATCCAATTATCGACGATGGGACATATGATAACAAATCAGATAATGATACTGACTATAAAGAAGAAAATTCGAAAGTTGTTAAAAACACTGGTTTAAAAATAACAATTGCAGTATTGTTAATAATTCTGATAGCTCTTTCTATTTATACTTTTTATGTAGTAACGTCTTCAGATGAAGATAATGTTAAAGCAGAAGATAATAATAACGTAGTAGAAAATAATAATATTGAAGATAATAATGTTGATGAAGGAAATGATGTAACCGAAGAAAATAATAATGAAATAGCTGAATAATCGAAAATATGTATAAAAAATCTCTAATTTTATCTTAATTGATAGTAAGAAAGGAGATTTTTTTATTGTCACGTCATAAAGTAGAAATAAGTGGCGTGAATACAGCAAATATCAAAGTATTATCAAATGAAGAAATGCAAATTCTTTTTGAGAGATATAAGAAGGGCGATTTGTTAGCTAGAGATGAAATAATAAGAGGAAATTTAAAATTAGTTTTATCAATATTGAAACTTTTTAATAAAAGTGATGAGAATAAAGATGATTTATTTCAAATAGGCTGTGTTGGTCTTGTTAAAGCTGTAGATAATTTTGATCCCTCTTTTGGTGTTAAGTTTTCGACCTACTGTGTTCCGATGATACAGGGCGAAATAAGAAGATATGTGAGGGATAATAATAGTATTAGAGTTAGTAGATCACTAAAGGATTTAGCTTATCGTATTATAAAAATGAAAGAGGAATTCCTAGTTAATAATGGAAAAGAACCAACTATTGAACAGATAGCGTCTGAATTAAATGTTTCTGTACTAGAAGTAATTGAGGCACTAGATTCAAGAAGAACACCAGTAAGTATATTTGAGCCTATATACAATGATGGTGGTGATACTATTTATCTATATGATCAGATTGAAGATAAAAAAAGTAATGCCGATATTGATATAAAAATGGCTGTAAATAATGCGATTGATGAATTAGAAGAAAGAGAACAATATATCCTAGATCAGCGATTTATAATTGGTAAAACGCAAACAGAACTAGCTAAAGAATTAGGTATTAGTCAAGCCCAAATATCGCGAGTAGAAAAGAAAGCAATCGACTACCTTAAGAAAACTTTAAAATAGTTTTCTTTTTGTTATTATGTAATTAGTGTAAAATATCATAAATTGTATTATAATTGTTATAAGAGGTGTTCAAATGAAAGTTTTACTTTACACAGAGGGGTTAAATAAAATTGGTAAAAGTGGCTTGGGTAAAGCTATTAAACATCAGATGAAAGCTTTAGAAAACGAAAACATTGAATATACATTAAATCCGAAAGACGACTATGACATTCTTCATATAAATACGTATTTTTTAAAGTCGTATTTTTTGGCAAAAAAAGCTAAGAAAAAAGGTAAGAAGGTAGTTTATCATGCCCATTCTACAGAAGAGGACTATAAAAATGGTTTTATTTTAGCTAGACAAACATCTAAATTATTTAAAAAATGGCTAATAAAATGTTATAGCTTGGGTGATGTAATTGTTACGCCAACCTTGTATTCAAAAAATTTATTACAAGGCTATAAAGGGCTAGAAAATAAGAAAATATACGATATATCTAACGGAATTGAAATTGAATTTTTTAAAAGAGATGAAAAATTAGGAAAAAAATTTAGAAAAGATTATGGTTTTTCTAAAGAAGATAAAGTTGTTTTAGGAATTGGTCTTTATATAGAAAGAAAAGGTATTGTCGATTTTGTAGAACTTGCAAAGCGTCTTCCTGAATATAAGTTTATTTGGTTTGGTTACAGCCCACTTTCAGCAGCTACTGCT
>CANQHY010000073.1 GCA_947623975.1 uncultured Bacilli bacterium | reverse complement strand
CTTTTTGATACTCCTCTTCACCATGTAAATCTCTAATAATTTCATGAGCTAATGCACCTTGAGCTTCCCTTAATTCAGGATGTTCCTTATTCTTTTTTTCCAACATCTCTATTTCTTCTTTAGATAAGAAAGTAAAGACTTTCAAATAATGTATTACCATCTCGTCATCAGTATTTATTAAATATTGATATAATTCGTAAGATGAGGTTTTATTTTTATCCAACCACAAAGCATTTCCTTCACTTTTACCAAATTTATTGCCAGCTTTATCAAGAATTAGTGGCATCGTAAATCCATATGCTTCCTTACCAAGTTTCTTTTTTATTAAATCTATTCCCGTGGTAATATTTCCCCATTGATCGGATCCTTCAACTTGTAATGTACAATTTTTTCTCTGAAATAATTCTAAAAAATCGTTTCCTTGTATCAAAGTATAAGAAAATTCAGCATATGTAATACCTGTTTCTAATCTTCTGTGAATAATATCTTTATCCAACATGTAATTTACATTAATATATTTTCCAACATCGCGTAAAAAATCAAGAAAAGAAATATTTTTAGTCCAGTCGTAATTATTAACAATTTCGGCTTTACCATCAAAGATTTTGTTTACTTGTTCAGAAATTCCTTTTAAATTTTTTTCGACAGTATCATAAGGAATAATCTCTCGTTCTGCCGTTGGCCTTGGGTCTCCAATTAATCCAGTGGCACCCCCTATCAATAATATTGGATGATGCCCAGCTTTTGCAAGGCGCATAGCAGTAACTAAGGACGAATAATGTCCCAAATGAAGACTATCTGCAGTTGGATCAGTTCCCCAATAAAACGTTAATTTTTCCTCATTTAACTTTTTTTCAATATCAGGACTAGATATATCCTTGATAAGACCACGCCATTTTAATTCATCAAATAAATTCATAAAATCCTCCTAAAAAAAACTTTTTGCTACTATATAAGAACGAACAAATCGCGGTACCATCTTACTTTATAACAAAAAGTTATACACTCTATCCTTAACGCGGATAACGTTTCAATTCATAATATGTAGATTCGCAATCAATCGTGGACTGTTTCCACCAACCACAGTCTCTCTTATTCACTTTTAATAGCTACTTATATTAATCACCATTGAATAACTATCATTAGTTTATCATAAATATTATTAAAGTCAATTATTTGATTTTTTCTAAGTTTTATGGTATAATCATAAAACATTCTCAAAAAGGGGGTTTAAAAATGGAAAATTTAAATAATTATTTGAATAATTATTTACACAAATTATATCGAACACAGAACACGGGCGGAGAAGTTAGTCAAAGAAGCTTATGTTCAATGAAAAAATATAAAGAATTACTCGATACAGTATTAGATGTTCTTAAAGAGAATAAAGATGCTTCTATTGATGAGTTAAGAAATATTCTATACACGAAATCAGGAATCGATACATCACTAAAAAATTTTATTTTAGAAAGAAAATTAGCTCCTGGAGCAGTAATATCATACGGTAGTCCTCATTTTCAGGAAACTTTAGTAATTGGTAATCAAGAAGAAATTAAGCTAGAAAATGGTACTTTTCATTCAAGTATAAAACCAATGAATGAAGATACAATCTTCGATTTAGCATCCTGCACAAAACTTTTCACGGCTCTTGCCACATTAAAATTAGTTGAACAAAAACAGATTAAATTAAAAGATCGTATCGTAAAATATGCACCACAATTTGAAGAATTAAAAAACGTTACAGTTTATGATTTGTTAACGTTTTTACCACTTGAAACAAGAAAAAGAATAGATAGTGCTCAAAGTGTTGACGAAGCTCAAGATATACTATTTAAAGAAACAGTAAGGAAAAAAATTTCACCAGTTGGAAATAGGTATAACGATTTTGCTCCGATAGTATTGAAATATGTAATTGAAGGTGCAACTGGAATGAAATACAAAGATTTTTTATTTAATGAGGTTCTAAAAGACATAGGTATGGAATCAACTTACGTAAACATAGATCATAGTAAGTTAGATGTTACCGCTAATTGTAACTATGATGTAAGAGTATTAGAAAACAATAATATCGTAATGCGTGACTATAATGAACCCGGAATTTCAACTGATGATAAAGCTAGAATATTAGGTCAACCTCAAGGATTATTAAGTGGTCATGCTGGTCTTTTCTCTACTGCAGATGATATGACTAAATTATCTAGAGCTCTAAGTGATGGAAAGATAATAAATCCAAGAGTTAGAGATTATATGGCAAGAAATAAAACTGGAATCGATTATGTAGATAGTTGTGGAAATAATAAATATACACAGTATTATGGTATGTTATGTTATGCTAAAAATCCTGATCCAAACTTAAGTGAGGTTTATCAACCACTTAGTGGAAAGAGTTTTGCATCAGCTGGATGGAGTGGAACTCAACATACTGTTGACCCAGTAAATGGTATAAATTTATCTTTTTTAAGTAATAGAAGTCACAATCGTATAACATATATCAACCCAGCAATAAAAGAAAAAGTTAAAACAACTGCAAATGGTTGTAAAATACTTACGTTGCCAAATGGAACAGAAATGATAGATGCAACAACATTTGCTTGGGATAGAGATGAAATAACCCACAAATGTTTAGATTTAGCCTTACAATACAAAATGCTCGAAGATGTAACAGGATATGCTGAAAAAGAAGAACACATAGAAAAATCTTTAAGAAAAATAAAATAATAAAAAGGTTACCACTTATTTGCGGTAACCTTTTTATTAACTTTCTAATTTTGCTAATACATCTCTTACTACATCAGCTGTCTTTTCTTTTAATTCTTTAGCTGTATTCTCTAGAACAGGCATACTTTTTTCCTTGGCATAAGAAGCTAATTCTTCACATTTATCTTTTAGTCTTCTTCCTTTTTCCTTGGCAATAGCTAAAACTTTCTCTTTATCTAATTCTTTTAATTCCCTTTTTATTTCTTCTATTTTTTTCTCGAAATTTTCTTTTACTTCTTGAGGTTTTATATTTTTAGCTTTATCTAACATGTCTTCAAATAAATTCTTTAAATCTTCTCTTGTTTCACTACCACTTTTAGGAGCAAACAAAACTCCTAATCCTACACCAACCAAAAGTCCTGCAACAAACTTTACAGTTCCACTATTTTTACTCATTTTCATCAATCTCCTCTTCCATTTTTTTATTTTCTTTTTTCTTTTTTCTCATGCTTAATAATTTGCTGATAACCTTAGTAAAGGTCTCAACAATTTTAGCATTCGTCGACGTTATCGTATTACTAACAGAATCGATAGCATTAAACAATCCATTAAGCGACTGCGACTTAGATTCAATGTCATCTAATAAAACATTAACCTTATCTACAGTATATGTTAATTTTACCACTAACATTATTACTACAACCAACAACGCAGCTCCTAGAAAATATAAAACTATGGGTAATATGTCATTTAAAATTTCCATTCTATCCCTCCTTATCTTCGTACATAGAATCAATTAAATCAAATAAATTGCTATCGTCTTCCTTATCACTTTGGCTAATCATATCTTCACTAGCATTTCCATTTTCTTCATTTTCTAACTCTACTCTTTTTCTTTCAGATCTACGTGAAATCCTCTTTTCACTGCTATCGTTTGACGGTACTGCTTCTTTCTCTACTTTATAGTCGACATTGTATTCTAACCCTAAATCGTTAAAATATTCCTCAGCATCGCCAACGGTAACAACTTTTACAGCTGGCGAATCTTCCTCATTTAAATCATATAAAAGATTATCTTCACTAATTTTTTCTTCTTTTGGCTTTACCTCTTCATGAATAGACTCCGTTATCTCATTTACTAAATCTCCATAAGCTTTTTCTCTTACAGAATCCAAATCAACTTTTTTAGGCGTCACAGATAACCTTACCTCTTTTTTAGTAACTATTTCATCTTTTCGATAATTCTTATCTAATATACCATATACAGGTGAAATAATGGGAGATAATGAAAATCCAGGCTTTTTATCTTTTCTATCATTTCCCTCATATAATCCTTGATAACCGTTTCCAAGATGATAATCATCAATCAAAGGATTTTCTTTTTCCTCTTTAATAACCTCTTCATAAATTTCTTCTTCTACTTTTTCCTTCGTCAACTCCTCTTTAGGTTCTTCTTTTAGATCTTCAATTTCAAAATCTTTATCATCAAAATCCATTGGGAATCTAAAATCGTGTTCATGATCTTTTGGTGTTGTTTCAATTTCGTTTTCTTCTTTTAAAGGTTCGTTTTCTTCTTTAGAGAGTTCTTGTCTAAAGACCTCCTGTCGCTCCTTTTTTACCTCCGGAGTCTCTATCTTTTTGGCTACCGTAACTTTTTCTTTTTTTACTGGCTCTTCTACTTCAACATATTCCTCTTCAAAAAATACATTTTTTAATTTATCTAATAATCCCATAAAAAGCACCTCACTCGTTATTTATTAAGCGTTCAAGAAATCTTCGTCTTTTTCGTTATCGTCGCCTTTATATACATCGTACTCTTCAATATAATCCAAAAATGTTCCTTCTTTTCTTTTAGAATCAAAAAGGCTGAATTCCTCTTCATTCGTTTCCTTTGAATACTCACCAACCAACGTTTCAATTATCGTATCATTATAAACAACCGATGAAAGTATTTTAATAGAGTCATATATCGCAGTATTTAAATATTTTGCATCTATATATGTTTCAATTTTAGCATAATTATAAAATATTTTTAAATAATATTTATCATCTTTATAATTGTCGATTTCAATATAACCATTCTTACCATTATAAGATAATTTCTTAGAAAAATAAGAATTTTTATTAACAGTATAATCTAATTCTACCTTGTGATAATAGGATATTAAATCAACATAAAGATAGTAATCTGTCTCATTAGATAACAACTCATAATTAAAATTTTTTTTATCGATTACTTTAATTCCACGTGGAAGATAAAATTTGTATCCATCGGAAACTATATTAGTAACATCATCTTCACTACTTAAAGCAAATTCTATAACATCATTGATGTCAGAATCATTTATATTTTTAATAGAGCACCCTGTAAAAAGCACAAGCAAGGTAACTAAAAATATAATTCTTTTCATATTACACCTACTCTATAATAATTATAACAAACTAATTAATATATTAACATAATTTTAGCACTTTTTTTATAAATTAACATCTTTTTTTGCTACTAAATAATTTATTTTTACACCATTAGTAACAAATTTTCTTTCGTACTCAGTCATGATATTGCCCTCTATATCGCTATTATGCAAATCAAAAGACACTTTTTGTAATATATAACCATACTGACTCAATGACTCTAACGAAAAGGCAAACAATGACAAATTATCCGTTTTCATAACAATTTCTTTACACTTTTTAAATATTGAATCATACTTGTTCAAAAAGGTTCTGCTAGTTAATCTCCTTTCACTATGCCTTTTCTTAGGCCAAGGATCAGAAAAATTTAAATACAGTCTATCTATTTCCTTAAAGAATACATCCTCAATAAATCTAGCGTCCATTCTAATTAATTTCAAATTGGGTAAATCTTCATTTTCTAACTTTTTCGCAGCTCTTACTATCACACTATCGTATTTTTCGATACCTACAAAATTAATATTCGGGTATTTCTTAGCATTTTCTATTATAAAATCACCTTTACCCATCCCTATTTCTAGATAAATAGGTCCGCTATTACCAAAAAATTCATGCCACTTTCCTTTAATATTAGACGCATTTTCTACAATAAAGGTTGAACTTTTAAGTATACTTTCTTTATTTTTAACATTTCGCAATCTCAAAAAAATCACCAAGCTTATTATAACACAGTAATAGCCTATTGCATATAATAAAACGAATAAAGGAGGATATATGAATAATCAAGTTCCGTACGGATTTTTCCAACCCCAGACACCACAATATAACAATAGTAATTGTAAATGTCAAAGTGAATTAAGACGAATAAGCGAAAGAGTCGAAAATATTGAAAAGCAACTAAGAAGATTGGAAAGAAAAGTCAATAATTTAGAAAATAATAACATGTACGTAAAACCAATGCCACTTTCAAATAATCAACCTAATGATGACCAATATTTTAATAATTATATGATATAAAAGATGTTAAGCCATCTTTTTTTACTTTGACTTTTATGTGACTTTTAAAACAAAATGTCCGCTTTTTTGAAATGATTTATAAAACAAAATGTCC
>CANQHY010000072.1 GCA_947623975.1 uncultured Bacilli bacterium | reverse complement strand
TATTTTCGTGTTTTTAGTCGTGGTATAATATTAATATAAATTTAGTGTTGACAAAACTTAGATAGTCAATTTATCTAGTTCTTTCTTTATGTCCTGTTTATTATTTTATATGGGTTATATAATTGTTCTTGAAAGGAGCAAGAAATATGGATCAAGAGAAAATAGGAAAGTTTATTGCTAATTTAAGAAAAGAACAAAAATTAACACAAGAGCAACTCGCCTATAAATTAGGAGTAACTGATAAGTCAGTAAGTCGTTGGGAAAATGGAAAATGCCTACCAGATGTATCTTTATATAGAGATTTATGTAATATTTTAGGTATTAATTTAAATGAATTTTTTAGTGGTGAAAAAATTAAAGAAGAAAAATTTAGAGAACAGGCTGATAATAATTTGTTTAGTGCATTAGAAAATAGTTCCTTTACTTTAAAAGAGAAGATAAAATATTATAGCGATAAATGGGATAAGGAACATTTTTTTGAGTTAACTATTGAAGTGATCGTTATAGTAGGATTTATAATTTATGGTTTTATAAAAGATAATGGTATACAATATATATTTATGATAATAGATTTTACTTATGGTATTTGGGAGAATAATCGAAAACAAGCATATATAGAAAGAAACGCATATAGCCAAATAAGCAATAAAAAAAGATAAAGAGAGGGTAAAGAAAATAAATTGTATAAAGTAACACAAATATATAATTTTTGTAAGACAATTGTTAGGAGTAAAATATTTAGGAGTGTGATTATATGGCTACAACAAGAGAGTATAAAGATTTTATATTGGAACAATTAAATTTATTAGATACCATTACTTGTAGATCAATGATGGGAGAATATTTACTTTATTATGATGGAATATTATTCGGTGGAATATATGATGATAGATTACTTGTTAAAATTGTGGATAGTAATAAAAAATACAATATGAGAGAATCTATTCCTTATGATGGTGCTAAACCTATGTATTTAGTTGATGATGTAGATAACCAAGAAACATTAAGAGATATAGTATTAGATACTTGTAAGGATTTAAGAGTTAAAAAGTAATACAAATTATAATAAGAAATATTGAACTTAAATTTGCTGAATTAAATATTGGAGGAAATATGGTCGAGGGAAGATAAATTATCAGCTCGCAATAGAAAGCTAATTACTATATCAGCACTATTTGTACAAGGATTATATCCATAATTAAAAGCACATTTAGTAATTGGAAAAGAACATGGACTTACAAAAAAGGAATTTGTTGAAATGGCAACACAATTAGCATTTTATTGTGTATAGCCTAAAGCTTGGAGAAATGAATAAGGAAGAATTCGACTTTGGGTTAGGAAATCTAAATAATGCATACAGAGAGTATTTTACAGGAAATAGTTATCTGAATCCTATTGCAAAAACGGAGAATGTTTTGTTAGAACCAGATATAATAAATTGGAACAAAGTTAAAAATTAAAAGCTTTTAATCAATCAAAAATGCATATAACATTTTAAACATTATATGCATTTTACTTTTGTAATTTAATTTTTTGTTACAGCTTTTTTTTCTATTAAATGTATTATGTAATACATAATATATGAGATTATTCCTAATATGAAAACTGAGGTAATTACGAGATTTATGTTGAAGACTTGAGAGCCATACATAATTAAATATCCTAATCCTTCTTTTGAAACTAAAAGTTCTCCCATTATGACTCCAATTAAAGACATACTGATATTTATCTTTAAAGTGTTGATTACATTTATTTTATTACTTGGTAAGATTACTTTTGAAAATATTTGCCATTTACTAGCTTTGAAGCTTTTTAAAAGTATTATGTAGTTTTTTTCTGTTGCTATAAAAGAATTGTATATATTTATAATACTTATAATTAAAGAAATCATTAGTGCCATGAAAATTATTGAGTTGGTACTAGTGCCTACCCATATTATTATTAATGGTCCAAGAGCTACTTTAGGAAGAGAATTTATAATAGTTAAATAGGGATCTAATATTTTAGCTATTGTGTTGTTCCACCATAGAATAGTAGCCACAACTAATCCCATAAGTGATGCAATTGCAAAGCTTATCAAAGTTTCATAAGTAGTAACAGCAATATGTTTTAAAAGGTTATCATCTAATAATTTAACTAGTGTATTAACTATATCTTTTGGTGAAGAAAATAAGAAGGTATTGATTATTTTGAAATCAGCTAATAATTGCCATATTACTATAAATGCTATCAATATTAATAACTGAAAGAATACGATTGAGTATTTTTCTTTTCTTTTTCTTTTGATAAAAATTTCGTGTTCTTTACTATATGTGGACATCTAATTCCCTCCATATTTTGTCGTAATAGACACTGAATTCTTTTTTAGTTCGATTTTCAACGGGAGTTCCTCTTTTTTCGAAATTAATATCATACACGCTTTTTACAGTAGCTGGTCTTTTTGTTAAGACAATTATTCTATCCGATAGACTAATCGCTTCACTAAAGTTCTTTTTTCCTAAAAAAAAAATAAAATTTATTGGTGATGTATATTAATACTGGAATTTATGTAAGAGTTTCCACTGAAGAACAAGCAATTAACGGTTATTCCATTAGAGCACAAAAAGAAAAACTTTCTTCGTACTCTAAAATCAAGGATTGGAACATAATTGACTATTATATCGATGAAGGGATAAGTGGTAAAAACATTAGTGAAAGGAATGAACTACTTAGGTTGATTAACAAGATCCACTAGGGATTTAATAGATTTAGTAGAACTATTTAATAAATATAATTGTAGTTTTAATTCTCTCAGTGAATCAATAGATACTAAAAGTTCAACAGGTAGAATGTTTATAAAAATCATTGGAATATTTGCTGAGTTTGAAAGAGAAAATATTGTTGAAAGGGTCAAACTCGGCTTAGAACGAAAAGTGAAAGAAGGCTATACTATCGCATCTAAGAATATAAGTTTTGGTTACAAAAAAGAAAAAGGCAAAAAAATACAAGAAATAGTTAAAGAAGAGGCAGAAATAGTTAATAAAATATACGATTTATTTATTTTGGGAAAGACATATACCGAAATAGCAAAATTTTTGAATATTAATAATATACTTACTAAAAATAAAAAGAAATGGAGTTATAAAACTGTAAAATTAGTGTTAAATAATCCTAATTATATTGGAAATGTTAGGTATGGAATAAATACTAATAAATATTTTGAGACTAAAGGAAAACATAAATCTATAATTGATATTAATAAATATAATTCTGTAAAAAAAATAGTTAGTGAAAAAAAACAAAAAAATACTCTTTTTTTAGAAAGAGTATACTGTAAATGTGGCAATAAAATGAAAGTTAAAAGAACTTATTATGATTCTAAAAAGAAAGGAAAATCTATCTATTGTCGTTATATTTGTACCAATAAAGAATGTAATTTTAACAGTATAAGTGAAAAAAATATTGAAAAGAAAGTTGCCATCGAATTTGATTTTCCATATTGGAATAAGTTAACTTTTTTAGAAAAACAAGACTATATTTTTAATAATATAAAAAAGATAATAGTATCTTCAAAAGAAATAAAAGAAATAATTTATTTACATAATGCGACAAATTTATCCAAATGATTGAGCTAAGCTTTAATAGTAGGGTGGTGTAAACTATGAATCTAATAAAGCTTTTATTTTATGTTGTTTTTATTTTGTCTAATTCTATAGAAATAAATATCAACAATATAGTAGATAAAGTTAAAAATATGGCCTATCAGGAAATATATGGTGCGAATAATTATGCAAATTATATTGAAAGAGAAAGACAAAAATACAACAATAATGAAATAGTAGCAAGACTTGTCATAAATTCTCTTGATTTAGATGTTCCAATATTACAACATAATGATAATGACTTTTATTTAAATCATGATGAATATGGTAATCAAAGTAATATTGGGGCAATTTTTTTAGATTATAGAAATAATGTGGACATTGATAGAAAACTTTTATTATTTGGTCATAACTCACAAAGCGTAAATACCCATTTTAAAAAATTAGAAAATTTTCTTTCTTCTTCTTTTTTTAATAAAGCTGATAATAGAAAAGTTAGTATCGAAACTTATAATAAAAAAATAAATTATGAGGTAGTTTCAGTTTTTACAATTACGGGAAAAAATGAACATATGAAATTGTCTTTTTCACAAGCAGAGTGGAAAAATCATATTGACTGGATTAATGAGTCATCTCGTTATGATAATTCGGAAAAATTGACTTATAAAGATAGTATTTTGATAATGCAAACTTGTTATTATGAACCTAGCGAATCTTATTTATTAGTCATTGCAAAAAAAGTTAGCGAATCTTTTTATTAATTTTATATTTAGGTTTATAGAACTCTAGTTCACCTAAGTCATGTGTTACCATAATAGCTGTTTTACCTTCTTCTTTTATTATTCTAGCTAAATCGTCGGAAAGAGCTAGCCGTGTTTGATAATCAAGAGCGGATAATGGTTCATCTAAAAGAAGAATATCGGGGTTTATTGCAAGAGTTCTAATAAGTGCAACTCTTTGACGCATGCCTCCTGATAAAGAAGAAGGATATTTATTTATAAAATCTTTTAGTCCATATTTTTCTAAAAGATGTATAACTTTTTCCTTATTTTCTTCAGTAAGTTTATTTTCAATTTCAAGTCCTATTAAACAGTTTTCTAATATTGTTCTCCAAGGAAATAGTGAATCCTTTTGCAGCATATATCCAATCTTAATCTTTTTTTTATTAAAAACTATTTCACCAGCACTTTTATCTTCTATTTCAGCAAGGATAGATAAAAAAGAAGATTTTCCACAACCCGAAGGACCTACTATAGATATGAATTCGTTTTCATTAACATCAAAAGTTATATCTTTTATTGCTTCTATTTCACTGTTTAAATCATGATATACTTTCTTGAGTCCTATAATTTTTAGAATTTTATTCATTATTACCTTTATACATTAATTTAGAATATTCAACTTTATTATCTAATTCGCCAGAACTTATCATGATATCTTGTAGATGTAAGAAAGACTCTTCGGTAAAATCTGTTGTTTTTGGCCAAGCATCCATTTTTCTATATCTTTCTATTACTTTCGTTAAGTCGACTAAAGATGTGTCAGGGAAAAAACTAAGTATTGATTTTGCAACGGTCTCGTCGTCATTGTTATGTACAAAGTCAAGACCTTTTTGGATTGCTTTCGTAAAGTTTTCAATTATGTCCTTGTGGTTTTCAATATAACTTATTCTGGCACTGTAAGACGTATATGGTACCACACCACCTAATTCTCCTATAGATGCTACTACGTAACCATAACCTTGTTGTTCTACCTCTAATGCAGTAGGTTCTCTTAGTGTTACAATATGAAAGCACAAAATTAGGCAAAGAACCAATTTGTTAAATGTTCATATATTATACCGAGGAGGAAATATATGAACTACGATTATCATTATGGTAATAAGTACTACAATTACTACTATCCATCTGGCATAGAAAGTACTGAATATACGATAATGGCAAAAGAACAGTCACAAAATGTACAGCCTGGTATGGAATATCTGATGCAGCCAAGACCAATTTTTGATAATCCAAACTATAAAGGTAGTGGAAAATTAAAAGATAAAGTAGCCATTATTACTGGAGGAGATAGCGGGTTAGGTCGTGCATGTGCTGTCGCTTTTGTAAAAGAGGGAGCTAAGGTAGTAATACCGTATTATAATGAACATATTGATGCTAATTATACAAAAGAATACATCGAATGTATGGGAGGTGAATGCCTACTTTTAGCAGGAGATATTACTGATAAGTGTTTCTGCAAGGAAATTGTCGATAAAACTTTAGAAAGATTTGGAAGAATTGATATTCTTGTCAATAATGCTGGAGTTCAATATCAACAAGACGAATTAACTAGCATTAGTGATGAACAGTTTGATTGGACAATGAAAGTAAATGTTTACGGTATGTTTTATCTGACAAAAGAGGTTTTACCTTATTTAAAGCAAGGAGCATCAATTATAAATTTATCCTCAGTAACAACTTTTTATGGTGATCCACAGCTTATAGATTATGTCACAACAAAAGGTGCAATAGTAGGATTTACAAGAGCTTTAGCAAGAAATTTAGCTTTAAAAAACATAAGAGTTAATGCGATAGCACCAGGGTTCTTTTGGACACCTCTACAACCTGCTTGTTGGGTAAAAGAAAAAATACCGTCTTTAGGATCAAATGC
>CANQHY010000071.1 GCA_947623975.1 uncultured Bacilli bacterium | reverse complement strand
CTTACGTTATAGTTAAATATACTGGAATGGGATACGATTATTATTTCATGGGTGAAGATGGTACAGGACAAGGAATTCCTATTACACGTGAAAGGGATTTGATAGATACTAATTATAATTCTTTAGTTGTTACTAATACGCCTGATTATGAAGGGTTATATGGTTCAGGAACATGGACATATGTCTATGAAGATGATGTGCTTAAGAAGACTTGGGGCAACAATAAAGAAGAGGTTACACAAGGTTATGGTAATGACCTTATTACAAATATAAAATCAAAGATTACTTCTAATTTTTCAAAAGTAGTAGTAATAAATGGATATAATTATGCTTGTACTTATAGTGGTTAATAGAGTGATATATTAAGAGTTTCTTGAATATTAAATGGGAGTAAAATAATGAGAAAAAATAATAAAAAAGGATTTACATTAATTGAGTTGTTGGCAGTTATCATTATATTAGGTGTTATTATGTTGATAGCAGTACCAAGTGTAACAAGATACATTCAACAATCAAGGAAGAAGGCTTATGTCAGTACAGCTAGTCAGTATGTATCATCTGTAGTTAACATGGTTAATTCTGGTGATTTGAAATTTTATGAATCAAATACACTATATTTGGTTAAGGTTGGACATAACGGTTCTTGTGTAAAGCTTGAACGTGGTGGACAAAGTCCATTTAGCAATACTTGGAAGTATGCTTATGTTGGAGTTGTTTATACTGGAATGGGATATGATTATTTCTTCATGGGTGAAGATGGTACAGGACAAGGAATTGCTCTTACTCGTGAAAGAAATTTGATAGATACTAATTATAATTCTTTAGTTGTTACTAACACTCCGGATTATGAAGGGTTGTATGGTTGCTGTAGTATTATAACTTATACTATTAAGGATGGAGAACTTAAACAAACTGTTAGTGGTGAAGAGCAGACAGTTACTAAAGGTTTTGCTAGCGACCTTGTTAATACGGTGAATTCTAAACTTTATGATTATAGAATTTCAAAAATAGTAGTAATAAATATAAATGATTATAATTGTACTTATAGTTAATAGTAGTATACTAAGAGTTTCTTGAATATTAAAATGGGAGTAAAATAATGAGAAAAAATAATAAAAAAGGATTTACATTAATTGAGTTGTTGGCAGTTATCATTATATTAGGTGTTATTATGTTAATAGCAGTACCAAGTGTAACTAGGTATATTCAACAATCAAGGAAGAAAGCTTATGTCAGCACAGCTAGTCAATATGTATCATCTGTAGTTAACATGGTTAATTCTGGTGATTTGAAATTTTATGAATCAAATACACTATATTTTGTTAAAGTTGGCCATAACGGTTCTTGTGTAAAGCTTGAACGTGGTGGGCAAAGTCCATTTAGCAGTAGTTGGAAATATGCTTATGTTGCTGTCCTTTATACTGGACTTGGATATGACTATTATTTCATGAGTGAAGATGGTGCAGGACAAGGAATTGCTCTTACTCGTGAAAAAGATTTGATAGATACTAATTATAATTCTTTAGTTGTTACTGATACTCCAGATTATCGTAATTTTTATGGTTGTTGTGGTATTAGAACCTATGTTATTAGAGATGGCGAACTTATAAGGCTTGTTGATGGCAGAGAAGAACCTGTTACACAAGATTTTGGTAGTGAACTTATTAATACTATAAATTCTAAACTTAGAAGTTATGGTATTTCCAAAGTGGTAGTAGTAGATAGTAATGATTATCAGTGTTACTATAATGGCTAATAAATAATTAATATAAATTACTAAATGTTAGGGAGTGATGATTAAATATTGTCACTCCTTTAAAATGAAAAAATTTTATTAATACATATTATATTGGTTAATAAATTTTCGTATTTAATTTAAATTATAATTCACAATTATTAATGTCAGTAACTAAACAAATTGTTTGCTTTTTTCTTGTAATCATAATACAATTTAAGCGGGTGATTAATATGTTAATTATAGGAAGCCATGTCGGTTTTAACTCTAAAGAACAACTTTTAGGAAGTACAAAAGAAGCTCTAGGTTATGGTAGTAATACTTTTATGTTTTATACTGGTGCACCACAAAATACTGTTAGAACTAAAATATCATTAGATAAAACTAAAGAAGCAATAGAATTAATGAAAAAGAATAATATTAAACTTGAAAATATAATAGTTCATGCCCCTTATATTGTTAATCTTGCTAACAATAAAGAGATAGATAAGTACAAATTTTCCATTAATTTTTTGATTGATGAGGTAAAAAGGTGTGAAGAAATAGGAATAAAATACATGGTATTACACCCAGGAAGCCATGTTGGTCTAGGATTAGATGTTGGAATTAATAATATTATAAATGCTTTAAATGAGGTAAATAAACATAATGATAAAGTAATTATTCTTCTTGAAACAATGGCTGGAAAAGGTAGCGAAATAGGTACTAACTTTGACGAAATAGCTAAAATAATAGAAGGCGTTGAAGATAAAAGTAAGATAGGTATTTGCCTTGATACGTGTCACTTGAATGACAGTGGTTATGATATTTCAAAGTTTGATGATATCTTAGATGAATTAGACGAAAAAATAGGCTTGTCATTTGTTCATTGTGTCCATGTAAATGATAGTAAAAACATTCAGGGAGCAAGAAAAGACCGTCATGAAAACTTAGGCTATGGAACTATTGGCTTTAATAATTTAATAAATGTTATATATAATGAAAAATTAGAAAATGTTCCTAAAATATTAGAAACACCATGGATTAATGAAAAGCCACCTTATAAAGAAGAAATAGAAATGATTAAAACTAAAAAATTTAATGACAAATTAAAAGAAATAGGATAAATCTACTATTTCTTTTTATATTTTTTATATAGTTCTAACACTTTTTCGTAAGCTTTAGGGCTCAATTTTTCTTTTAATTCAAGAAAAAGATCAGATGCATCTTCTTTATAAAAGACTTGCCAATAATTCTTTATATAAAGATAAATTGTCTTCAGCTCATCTTCACTTAGCGTTACTCCTTCTTGAAGAGCATAATTATTAATGTCATCTTCCTTTAATTTATCTACTAACTCTTTGATTACGTATTCCATAAATTTATCACCTATTAAAAATATATTTAATAACTTTTAAAATATTACACAAACTAATAAAGTGATAAATATGAATAAAAATATACGTAAAAAAAACATAAAAGATATAGTTAATAAAAGAATTGATATATATCAGGTAGCAGTATATGTATCATTTTTAATCTTAACTATATCTATTGGAAATATAATAATTTTAAAAAACAGTTATTATACAGAATTGTTACAGAAAAAAACTAGTAATGTTTACGAATTTGCTACTGTTCCAAGAGGAAGAATATATGATCGCAATTATAACCTTTTAGTTGATAATAAGGAGGTAGCTACAATTTATTATTTAAAACCTAATAAAATAACGGCTAGAAAGGAATTAGATATTTCCAAAATGGTTGCAAATATATTAAAAGTAGATTATAAAAAATTAACGGAAAGAATGCTAAAAGATTATTATTTAGTGGAAAATTCTAAAGAATGTAATTCTTTAATAACCAACGAAGAATGGGATAAATATTATGATAGAAAATTAAATGATAATGATATTTACTATTTGAAATTGAGTAGGATAACTATCGAAATGTTAAATAAATATAGTGAAAATGATAAAGAAGCGGCTTACATTTACTATCTTATGAATAATGGATATTCTTATGAAGAAAAAATTATTAAAAAAGATGATTTAACTGATGAAGAACTTGCAAGTATAGCGGATAATTTAGAAGAACTTTCTGGTATTTATATAAAGTATGATTGGGAAAGAGTTTATCCTTATGGAGATGTGTTCAGATCTATTTTAGGAAATATATCTAAAATTTCTAAAGAAGATAAGGATTATTATTTAGATAAAGGTTATTCTCTTAATGATATAGTAGGTGTAAGTTATTTAGAAAAACAATATGAA
Organism: uncultured Bacilli bacterium; assembly: GCA_947623975.1. Taxonomy (GTDB): domain Bacteria; phylum Bacillota_I; class Bacilli_A; order RF39; family UBA660; genus RUG13868. The sequence goes on along the minus strand of CANQHY010000071.1, from coordinate 2,266 downwards.
GATATTTTAAAGGGAACAAAAGGAACTTATAAAATTGAAAATGACGAGATAGTAACACTTAGTAAAGGAGAAAGAGGAAATGATATTGTTCTAACTATAGATATTAAGTTACAGCAAGAAATTGAGAAGATATTGACAAATGAGATAATTAACATGAAAAAAGATCCTAATACTGATTTATTCAATCATATTTATGTAGTTATAAAAGATCCTCAAAGTGGTGAAATTTTAGCTATGGCAGGACGGGAAGTTATAAAATTAAATGGTAATTGGAACTCTTATGATGTAACACCGCAAGTTCTTACTAATCCGGTTACTCCTGGTAGTATTGTAAAAGGTGCATCAATGTTGGTTGGCTATAATGAAAATGCTATAAAAATAGGGGAATATCAGGTAGACGAATGTATAAAATTATATTCAAAACCTAAAAAATGTTCGTGGATTACTTTGGGCAGAATCAATGACATAACTGCTATTAGTCAATCTTCAAACGTTTATCAGTTTAAAACGGCTATGAAAGTCGCTGGATTAAATTATTATTATAATGCTAATTTAACGGATACTAATGGGGCACTAGAAAAATATCGTAAGACTTTTAATGAATTTGGCTTAGGTGTAAAAACAGGTATCGATCTTCCTGTAGATAGTATTGGAAATATTGGTAAGAGTGACGCTATCGATTTATTATTAAATTATACAATAGGACAATATGATACTTATACTACTATGCAAATATCAGAATATATGTCAACTCTTGCAACAGGTGGAACTAGATATAAACCTCATTTATTAAAAGAAATTCATGCACCTGATGATAAAGAAAAGATAGGAACACTTATTTATGAGACCGAAAAAGAGATAGCAAGTACTGTTGTTACTAAAGAAGAGTATATAAAAAGAGTACAGCTTGGTTTTAGAGAAGCTACTACTACTGGACTTGCGGTACGTTATATGGGAAATGCTTATAAAACAGCAGGAAAAACAGGAACATCAGAAACTTTTGCTGATACAAATGGTGATGGAATTATAGATACGCCAACTATTACCAATTCTTTTGTTGGTTACTATCCCTATGATAATCCTAAAATGTCTATTGCAATAATATTTCCTAATATTGTAAGTTCTGATTCTTCAAGAAGAACATATGGTAATATTAGGACTACAAGGGAGATTGTTAATAAATTTTTTGAATTATATGGCTAATTTAGTAAAAAAAATTTGCAAAATATAATTTTTCTGCTATAATACCAATAGGAACCAAGGAGGGATTATCGTGGCTAAAGTAGGAAATAGACAAGGAAAGATTCTTGTATGTCAAGAATGTAAAGAAGAAAACTATTGTACTGAAAAGAATGTTAAAAAGACAACTGATCGTCTAGAATTAAATAAGTTTTGTCCTAGATGTCAAAAACATACTGTTCATAAAGAGAAAAAATAATTAGAATGTGGGTGTAACAAATGATTAATGTAAACGATATTAAAAATGGATTGACAATTAAAATTGATAATAATTTATATCAAGTTATTGAATTTCAACACGTAAAGCCAGGTAAAGGATCTGCTTTTGTTCGTACTAAATTAAAAAATTTAAGAACAGGAACAACAGTTGAAACAACTTATAACACTAATGTTAAGTTAGAAACAGCTCACATTGAAAAACAAACAATGCAATTTTTATATTCGCAAGGCGATGAGTACTGTTTCATGAATATGCAAACTTATGATCAGGTTGAACTTAAGAAAGCACAACTTGGCGAAGATTACAAATTCTTAAAAGAAAATCTAGAAGTAATAATCTCTTTCTATGAGGGTGAAGTGTTAGGAATGATTTTGCCAGACAAGATTGAGTATAAGGTCACTAAATCAGAGCCTGGTGTTAAAGGAAATACTACTTCCACTGCTATGAAAGATGCAGAACTTGAAAATGGAATGGTAGTAAAAGTTCCTATGTTTATCGAAGAAGGAGAAAATATTCTTGTTTCGACAATCGATGGAAAGTATGTATCAAGAGCATAGTAATATGCTTTTTTTATGTAAAAAGCTTTTAAATATTATTAATTAGATATAAAGTTCGGCTTGATTATTTTTAATCGAGCTTTTTTGTTATAAAAAAATTAAAAAAAATTAACTTATTTTTAGGAAAAAGAAAAGATAAAGATAATAATTTAATTAAGCTTGAATAATTCAGGATGAGAGGAGGGTTATGATGGATTTAAGCAAGCCAGTTAAATTATTAAAGAAATTAGAAGAAGAAGGGAAAGTAATA
>CANQHY010000070.1 GCA_947623975.1 uncultured Bacilli bacterium | reverse complement strand
CTATATGTTTTTCTTCCATAACTCCTCCTATTATCATTATAGGATATTTTTAGTTATTTATCAACTTTTATACTGTAATTAGCAGGACCTCTAATTATATTTCCATCGATATCAAATCGTGAGGCGTGACATGGACAATCCCAAGTTTTAGATATAGTATTAAAAATTAAATTACATTTCATATGGGGACAGGTATTATACACTATATGGGCACGTCCTTCTTCATCAGTGTACTTTCCATATCTTTTTCCATTTTCGGTGTATACCTCGACAATCCCTTTATAAAATGAATAATTTTTAAGTATTTTGCTAATTATGAAACTTTTCCCATTTTGAAAATTATTATTAAGAATATTTACAAAATTAGACATTCTATTAGGATTATATAATTCAGTATATTTATTATCGATGTTTAATATTTTATCACTTATTATTTTGGCTGATATTGTTCCATTTGTAAGTCCCCAAGTAGAGTAACCAGTAGCAATATATATATTCTTATCTAGTGCTCCTGCAAGAGGTATTAAATCGGGTGACATTATATCGCAATTACTCCATACGTATTTTACCTTTTTGTTATAGCGTGATTTTAACTCCCAAGCAATACTTTTAACAATTTTCTCATTATCCATGCTTTTACTTATTTTGTTAGAACACGAGCAGAAAACAAAATAATCTTCAGGATCAGAATAATATCGAATTGAATAATCTCCACCTTCGGAAATAGCATTAAATTTTTTATTTTTATCAATTGGTGTTGCTACAATATAACTTTTCTCTATATGAGTTTTAAAAGGTATTAGTCCTAATGAAATCAAGAAAGGATAATGTGTTGCTACCACCAATGTTTTAGTTTTTATTGTGAAATCCTCATTTACTTTAACAAAGAAATGCTCATCTTTGTATTCAAAATCATGAGCGAAACTATTTTCATATATGTCTATTTTATTTTCTAATAAATCTTTTAGGGCAAGTATATATTTAGCTGGATTTATTACCGCTGTATCATCTACTTTTATTGAATAAATTGAATTATATAAATTATCATTATCTTTTACTTTATAGGCAATACCACACCTTTTTAAAATTTCTTCTATTTTTAGAATTTTCCTTTTTTCTTTTTCATTTGTAGCATATAAATAAGAAGAATTACTTTCATAATTACATTGAATACCATTTTCAATAATTATGTTCTTGATTAATTCCATCGCCTCTTTTTGGGCATTTATGTATAAGTCTTCCTTTTGCTTTGATCCTTTAAGTAAAGAATCCTGCAAATAAGTGAGTTTTCCTGTTGAAAAAGAGGTAGAACCTAAGCCGATTTTACCTTTATCAATTAAAGTTACTTTTTTATCTTTTAAAAAATAGGCAGTAGAAAGCCCAGTAATACCACCACCAATAATTAAAATATCTGTTTCTATATCTTTAGTAATCTTTTTTCCTGCTTTAGTTTTAACACCTTTTAGCCATAGACTGTTATTAATCAATTTAATCACCTATTAATATTATGTAGTAATTTACAAATTTTTAATCTTTTAACGAAACAATTAACGAAATAATAGTAATTTGTTATAATTATGATATGTTTAACTTAGGGTAGGGAAGCTTTTATGAAATGCAAGAATTGTGGAGTAGAAATAAAAGATGGATCAAAGTATTGTCCAAGATGTGGTGCGTTATTTGAAAATGACGAGGTAAAAAAAATAGGCAATACTTTAGAATCTAGACTTTTAGAGGTCTACATAAAAGAAAAAAAATTTAATTTTTTTAATATTTCGCTAGGATATTTATTCTTTAATTTTCTTTATTTGTTCTATAAAAAAATGTATTATGAAGGTATTGTAAGTTTTTTTAGTTTATTAGTTATCTATTATATGATTTTCTTATTACATGGTTTAGAAATTATTTTGAATAGCCTAGGTTTTTATACTTTGTTTGTAATGTTTATAATAATGTTTGCTGTTTACTTGTTTTTTTATTATCTTTTCAAGACAAATGAGCTCTATATTATAAAAGTAAAATACCGTATTAATAAGTTAATTAGAAATAATCCTAATTTGAGTGAAGAAGAGCTATTTAATTTGTGTAAAAAAGATAGTAAGGGAAATATTATGTTATCTATTTTAGCAGGTCTAATTTTTATAATTTTACTTTATATTTTTTAATTTTTATATTGAATTTGTTCTGATTTTTTTAAATTAACTTTTACAAAAATATTGATTTTTGAAAGTATCGTGTTATAATTGTAAAAGTTTGAAGAAGTGAGTGATATTAATGAAAAAAAGAAACGTAGCAATTATTGCCCATGTAGACCATGGAAAGACAACTTTGGTTGACGAAATCTTGAAATTTACTGGTACGTTTAGAGAAAATGAGGATACTAGTAACATTTCGATGGATACTAACCAACTTGAAAAAGAACGTGGAATAACGATACTAGCAAAAACTACGGCCGTAGATTATAACGGATATCGTATAAATATATTGGATACGCCAGGACATGCTGATTTTGGTGGTGAAGTTGAACGTATTATGAATATGGTTGATGGCGTTATTTTAGTAGTAGATGCCTATGAAGGAACTATGCCTCAAACTAGATTCGTTTTAAAGAAAGCTCTAGAAGCTAAAGTAAAACCAATTGTCGTTATCAATAAAGTAGATAAACCATCAGCAAGGTGTAAAGAGGTTGTAGACGAAGTTTTAGAATTGTTTATGGAACTTGGTGCTAATGACGATCAGTTGGATTTTAAAGTAGTATATGCTTCGGCTGTAAATGGTACTAGTAGTTTAAGTGACGACTTATCTACTCAAGAAAAAGGTTTCGCTGGCCTTCTTGATTATATAATTTCAGAAATACCAGAACCTAGTGGTGATGTAAATAGTCCTCTACAGTTTCAACCAGCATTGTTAGATTATAATGATTTTGTTGGAAGAATAGGTGTTGGAAGAGTTCATAATGGCGTCATGAAGGTAGGGCAAGTAGTAAATTGTATAAGACTTGATAAAACGGTAAAGCAGTTCAGAATTCAAAAGTTATTTGGCTATTTTGGACTTAAAAAAATAGAGGTTGAACAGGCTGAAGCCGGAGATATCGTAGCCGTTGCTGGACTTTCTGATATTTCAGTAGGCGAGACTATTTGCGACTCTAATAGTAATCTTCCCCTTCCTGTTTTGCATATAGATGAACCTACATTGCAGATGACAATAGGAACTAATAGTTCACCATTCTGTGGAAAAGACGGAAAATTACTTACAGCAAGAAAAATCGAAGAAAGACTTATAAAAGAAACGCAAAAGGATGTTAGTTTGAAAGTAGAACCAAACGATTCTGAAAGTTGGATTGTATCAGGAAGAGGAGAACTTCATCTTGGTATTCTTATTGAAAATATGCGAAGAGAAGGCTTTGAGCTAGAAGTTAGTAAACCAAAAGTTATAATTAAAGAAGAAAATGGCAAAAAGTTAGAGCCTTATGAAGAATTACAGATAGAATGCCCTGAAGATACGATTGGAAATGTAATCGAACAACTAGGATTACGTGGAGCTAACATGGAAAGTATGACTAATGTCAATGGGCAAGTAAGATTAGTTTATACGATACCTTCGCGCGGCTTAATCGGATTTACGACAAATTTCTTAACACTTACTAAAGGATATGGAATTATAAATCATACATTTAAGGAATACAAAGAAATGGAAAACATTGAGATTGGTGAAAGAAGCCTTGGTGTTTTAGTATCTATTGATGCAGGAAAAGCAACCGCTTATTCTCTAGGTGGTCTAGAAGATCGCGGTATTATGTTTATTGAACCAGGAACTGAAGTTTATGAAGGAATGATAGTAGGTGAACATACTCGTGAAAATGATTTGGCAGTTAATGTAACAAAGGGTAAAAATTTAACAAATATTCGTGCTGCTGGAAGTGATCATACCGTCGTTTTAAAAAGACCTAGACCAATATCTTTGGAATATGCCCTTGACTATATTAATTCTGATGAGTTAGTAGAAGTAACTCCACATTTTATAAGACTAAGAAAGAGAATTTTAAATACTACTGAGAGAAAGAAATTTGATAGTAGAAACTAATTCTCTTTTTCCATTTTATTTGTTATAATTATTTTAGGAGATGGTTGTATGAGTGATAAGAAAGATAGTGAAAGAGTAGTACCCAAAATTAATTATGTAAAGCTTTCGACAATATTTATTGTTACTATAATAATAGTTGTAGGAGTATTCATCTGGTATAAGACACGTATGGAATATATTAAAAGTATTCCAGTTATAAGAGATACGATAAGTGAACTAGAAATTAATGATTTTGCTAATTATGCGATGGAACATGATGATTTCTTGCTTTATATAGGTGTAGCAAACGACGATAATTGTAGGGATTTAGAAAGTTCCCTAAAAGATTTTCTAAAAGAAAATAATCTTTTGGATACAATATACTTAAATATTACGTCTATTACGGATAAGAATAGTTTTTATAAAGATTTTAATAGCAAATACACAGATAATGTCAAACTAAATAATTATCCTGCCTTTGTTATATTTAGAGATGGAAAAGTGTTGGATTTAGTTCAAAAGGATGTAAATAAACTCAGTGTTGGAGATGTTGCTAGACTTCTTGATGAATATGAAATAAAAGGTGGAGTTAAGTGATTAATATAGTGTTATATGAACCGGAAATTCCTCAAAACACGGGAAATATCATGAGAACTTGCGTGGCTACCGGTACTAGGCTTCATTTGATAAAACCTTTAGGTTTTTCACTTGACGAATCAAAATTAAAGCGAAGTGGAGTAAATTATATTGATAAACTAGAGTATTTTGTCTATGAAAATTACGACGATTTCCTTAGCAAGAACGAAGGAGAGTTTTATTATTTTACAAGATATGGTCATAAACCCCATACTAGCTTTGATTATAGTGATACAAACAAAAATATTTATTTAGTTTTCGGAAAAGAATCAACTGGTATTCCTAAAGAAATTTTAAGACCCAATATTGATAGGTGTATGCGTATACCTATGACTAGTAATGTTCGAGCCTTAAATTTAAGTAATTGCTGTGCAATAGTAGTTTATGAGGTATTAAGACAGCAAAATTATAATGGTCTATTATTTGAAGAGCCACATAAAGATAAGGATTTTATTATGATAGATTAACAAAAAATGTTGACAATGATTAGCAATTTGTGATATTATTATCCTGTTGCTTGTTATGGGGCATTAGCTCAGCTGGGAGAGCGCCACGTTTGCACCGTGGAGGTCAGCGGTTCGATCCCGCTATGCTCCACCAAATAAGTATAGAACTCGTTTATTTTCGAGTAGAATAGAAAACACACCTGAATATGGGTGTGTTTTAATTTTTAAATAAACATATATAATTAGCAATGGATGAGTCACCTCATAATTTATAGTGGGGTGAGATAATGAAAGAGTACGCAATATATCCTTTTAAGTATATGAAAATAACCCAAAATTATAATCAGGGAAATCATATTGCTGATTGGAAAAACAGTAATAATTATTCCGATATGCCATGGGATGAGGCTTGCAAGGATTCAGGACGAGATTATTTTATACCACAAAATGATTTTTTAGTAGAAGAGGTTTTGGGTCTTAATACTGAAGCAGTTACAAATTCAGTAAGATTAAAATCAGTAAATAAGTTATATATTCCTTACAAAAAAGAAGCTGATTACTTATACTTAACTTTAACGCACATGAACGAAGATAATTTAAGAGAAATAAGTAAAGGTCAAGTATTAAAAAAGGGGACGATGTTACTTATGGAAGGAACAGATGGAAATGCTACAGGAAATCACTTTCATATAACAGCCAATCTTGGTAAATATTACGGTTTACTTCAAAATTCAAATGGTGCTTGGTGTTTTACTTATGAGACGAGTCTAATTCCAGAAGATGCCTTCTATGTCGATAAAAATTTCACACAGATAATAAATACAGGTGGTAGTAATTTTAAAGATGTACCTAAAGAAATTTTGCCGGTTGAAGACTTTAAACCAGTAGAGAAAAATGAAGAATATGATCAATTAGAAGTGAAAGTTTCCAATTTAAGATGTAGAGAAGAACCTTCTTTAAATGGTCAAGTTTTAGGATATATTAAACCAGCTATCTATAATTATGAAGATAAAATAGAAAATGATGGTTATACTTGGTATAAAATAGATAAATATTACATTGCCTATAATAGTGATTGGATTAATGTTTATCCTAAAAAGGAAGAACTAAAAGAAGATAATAATAATTATGATGACAATGATACAAATAATGATAATAAAGATAAAGAGACTATTATAAATATGATTTTAAATTTCATAAAAAAAATCTTTGAAAAACTTTTTAAAATTTAATTAAAAGGGATAAGCAAAATGATTACTTATCCTTTTTATATTCGCAACTAGCTTTTATGAATGATTTAAATAAAGGATGGGCTTTAGTAGGTCGAGACTTGAACTCTGGATGGAATTGACAGGCAATAAAATGAGGATGTTTTGGATATTCGATTATTTCAACTAAGTTGGCAAGTTCGTTTATGCCAGAGAAAACCATTCCATGTTTTTCTAATATTTCTTTGTATTGATTATTAAATTCATATCTATGCCTATGCCTTTCTTTTATGAATTCACATTTATAATCTTCATAAGCAAGTGTTCCTTTTTTGATTTTACAATC
>CANQHY010000069.1 GCA_947623975.1 uncultured Bacilli bacterium | reverse complement strand
ATATATTATCTCTTTTTATGCCTTTCTTCCTCTGACATTGCCTCTTAATATATCAGACTTGTTTTCCATTGTCAATAGGTTTTTCTATTTTTTTCTTTAACCATCAAGTATTTATAATGATATTTATCTATCTCATTCTTATCAAAAGCTGTTTTTTTATTTTTAACAAGATCAATTAACGAGGATAGCTCTTTATTTAAAATAGTATCTATTTCTTTAGGATAATTCATTTTTACCTGATGATATTTGTATTCGCTCTTATCTAATACTTTCATACTCCCATCATTAAAAACTCTTAAATCCAAATCGTAATCGATATACTTAATCGTACCATCTTCAATAATGAATGGCGAAGCCATATTACAATAATAATATATTCCATCTTTTTTTATTTGACCTATAACGTTAAACCAACGATTAAAATAAAAATACATTATGGCAGGCTCTTTTGTTTTCCAAGTTCTACCATCTGTTTCTGTGACTTTAGTTCTATTATTTCCAAAAACTAAAAAATCATCAGTTATATCAAGAAGAACAGCCTCGTCCCACGCCCTATGTATTTTACCGTTATGCTTATAACTATGTATAATGTATTTTCTACCAATTTTTAAATTTTCCATATTTTACTCCAAAATATTAACTAAAACATCATCTTCAATATTTATATTAACACATTATTACTAATTATGCACAGAAAAATACAATATATAATTTTTATAAACGTAAAAAAAGAAACAGTTAATTATCTTTACTGTTTCCAAAAACAACTATCAGTCTTAATATTTGTAAAATTGTACTTAAAACACTAGCTACATATGTTAAAGCTGCTGCTCTTAACATTTCTTTGCCACCTAATAATTCACTTTTATTTAAAATAGAATGCTTTTTTAATTCCCCCAATGCCCTTTTAGATGCATCAAATTCCACTGGTAGTGTCACTAATTGAAATAACAAGATTATTATTTCCATTGCCACACCTAGCCAAATGATTTTTATAGAACTAAAAAGAATGCCTATTAAAATAGCAAAATAACCAGCATAGGAAGCAAAATTAACAAGCGGTATTATTGCGCTTCGAAGCCTCATAAAATTGTATCCTTCTTTATCTTGAATTGCATGACCACACTCATGAGCTGCTATACAACAACTAGCAATACTACTATTACTAAACACTTCTTTGGACAAACGTATTACCTTTCTGGATGAATCATAATGATCTGATAGAACACCACTTGTTTCTGTAATATATACATTATTTAATCCGTGACTATCAAGTATTGCTCTAGCAACCTCAAATCCACTAAGTTCTTTTTTAGATTTTATTTTTCTATATTTATTATATGAAATTGATATATAAGCCTGTGCCCCTAAAGTGATAATAACTGATATTAATAAAAGTACTATATCCATATTCCTCCTATATTATCTCATATGTTGTTCCATTTTTACCATCGATTATTCTTATTCCTTTTTCGAACAATTCATTTCTTATTTTGTCGGCTTTATCATAATCTTTATTTTTTTTAGCTTCATCTCTTTCTTTAATTTTTCTCAAAATCATATCCTCTGTATCACTATCAATAGATTTCTCTTCATCAATCAAATCAAGAGACAAAACTTGATCAAATTTATTAATTAAATATAATTTCGTAAAATCAGTAAGTTCTTCATCTTTTAATACATCATAAACTAATGTAATCATAGATGACGTATTCAAGTCATTAGAAATTGCTTCTTTAAATTTTTCTTCATAAAAATCAATTTTATCATCATGTAAATCAGGATTTCTACTTAACTGTTTTATCCTATTCTTAAGTTTATTGTAGGCATTTTGTGCTCCATCTAACGCTTCATAAGTAAATACTAATTGATTCCTATAGTGGCTGTTCAAGCAAAAGAATCTATAGGCAAGAGGGCTATATCCCTTCTTTTCTAACAAATCAAGTGTTAAAAACTCTCCCTTTGATTTACTCATTTTGCCACTCGAATCATTTAAATGCTCACCATGTACCCAATAATTACACCATTTATGTCCTAGAAATGCTTCGCTTTGAGCTATTTCGTTAGTATGATGTGGGAAAATATTATCTACTCCACCACAATGAATATCTAAATATTCTCCTAAATATTTGTAAGAAATTCCAGAACATTCAATATGCCATCCAGGGTATCCAACTCCCCATGGTGAATCCCATTTCATTGCCTGGTTAGAAAATTTTGATGATGTGAACCATAAACCAAAATCATAAGGATTCCTTTTATTTTTGTCTTCCTCAACTGTATCACGTACACCTACAAATAAGTCATCTTGATTTTTTCCGGATAACTGGTAATAGTTGCGAACTTTACTTACATCAAAATAGATATTTCCGGCTGCCTCATAGGCATAACCAGTATCCAATAATTTTTGAATCATAGTTATATAGGTATCTATATGATTAGTTGCTCTTTCAACAATTGAAGGCTTTCTTATATTTAATTTTGCACAATCTGAAAAGAAGGCCATTTCATAAAAGTCTGCTATTTCTTTTACTGTTTTATGTTCTCTTTCTGCACCTTTTAGCATTTTATCCTCGCCTTGATCAGAGTCACCAGTCATATGACCAACATCTGTAACATTCATAACACGCAAAACATCATACCCTAAATATTCCAATCCCTTTTCTAAGATATCCTCAAAAATGTATGTTCTAAGATTTCCAATATGTGCGTAATGATAAACAGTTGGTCCACAAGTATACATTCTTACTGTTTTACCTTCATTTGGGGTAAAATTTTCTATTTGTCTTGTTAATGAATTATATATTTTCATCATTTATCTTCACCACTCCATAATATGTAACAATATATAAATTTTATAATGATATTGTACCACAAAACATTATCAACATAGAAATTTATTAGTAGTAATTTAAATTTTTCAAATTTTTTAAAGCAAATCTAACTATAACGTATTTAGTTTTACTTGCTATTAAATATTTTTAATAAAAATAATATTTTGCTAACAGACACAAAAAAAAGCAAACCCACATGTGAGTTTGCAATAGAATTACATATTTTTTATGGTTTCTTTAACTATATCGCTAGCTTCATCAAGTAAAGACTTAAATCTACTAAACAAATCGTTAGGTAATTCTACCTTATTGTTATTTGGTGCCTTGCTTGCTCCATCTAAAGATATCATCCATGCACCATTAGTATTTTTACCAGATGTAGTTACGTTATTTTTAAGGACTATTACTGGTCTCAATCCGTTTGCATTTACGCTTCCGCCACTTAATCTTCCACTATAAGAAACGTAATACAAAGTTGTTTTATCTTTAGCAGTAGCCATGTAATAATGAGATCCAATATTTTTAACCGAGTCACTACTATTATTATAATCATCATAAGTGAACATTCTAGCATCTGCAGCATATTCATTCATATAAGTTGTTTTTGCTCTGTTATTTAAATTTGACACAGCCGTACTAGAATCTACAGCTCCATGATAGTAACATTCAGCTATTCCAGCATGAATAATTGTAACTGTATCACCATTTATTGAAAGTACTTTCCAACCACTACCGTTAGCGGTATCTTCTCTACGGCACTTAACGCTTGCATTTTTGCTAGCATTAGCCATGTATCCACCAAATGCTCCATTTGTCTTAGGAACAACTACAGTTTCTTGCCACAAACCAGCATCATAATCAACCATATCTCCTACCTTGGCTTGTTGAGCTAAAAGTGTTGAATTTTTAACTTCCACTGACACAGGACCACATGTTGAGGTGTAACCATTAGAATCCTGTACTACACCGTAAACATTGTAGCTACCTTCTGTGTTTATTTCAAGGCTATCTTTTCCATTAAATTCTGGATTAACTCCAATACCATAACTTTTTATTGTTGCACCATTAGTTGATGCTTTAGATTTAAATCTTACTGTAGCACCACCGAAATATATACCACCGCTAGATGTTCCTACAACCTCAAGTGTACAACTAGGATATGATTTTTGAGTAACTGTTGGCTCAGGCTTTTTTATTCTTATTTCACAAGTACCAGTATTACCAGCATTGTCTTTTACATAACCGTGAACAACTGTTTCGCCATCTTTAGTAACAGCATAAGTCTCGTCAGTATAGTTTTCCTTTTCACCAACACCAAATGCTGCTATATCAGATGTTTTATCTGTTTTAGTATCTATACCTACTATAACCTCATCAGTATATAAACCATTATCTCCTAAAGTTCCCTTTACAACTTTTAATTCACAAGTTGGTGGATTACTATCTTTTTTTACAACTATACTACAGCTTCCTTCGTTACCGTTAGAATCAATAACATATCCAACAATTTCTGCTTCAATGTCATCTTTTAATGTATAAGTTTCTACATTTTCTGAAGGAGCATCACTTTTTACGACCTCATCATTATCAACTGAAGAAGCTTTTTGTTCAAGATAAAATTTTTCTATCTCAGTACTATCATTATTTGAATTTTTATTCTTAAATCCTACGACAACATCAGATTTATACCAATTATTATCACCAAGAGTTCCACTTTTTACCTCAAGTTCACAAGAAGGTTCCCTAGGATCAAGTTCAACTTCAAGTTCACAAGTACCAGTATTACCATTAGCATCTGTAACATAACCATATACTTTTGTCTTTCCTTTTTTAGTTACCGTATAAGTATCCTTATTTTTAGAACTATCGTTAATTCCAACAGTATATTTTACAACTGGTACATCATCAGAAATCTGAGTAACTGTTTTAAATCCTATTACAACAGATGATGTATAAACATTGTCATTACCTAATGTACCTGATTTCACTTCCAAAACACAAGTTGGATTAGCTATGAGACTAGGCTTCTTTTTTCCACTACTACTACGCATAAGTAAAAATAAAACAAGTGCAAATATCAATACTAATATAACGCCTATAATTATAAATAAATTTCTTCTTTTCTTTTTTATCTCGTCCTCATTATCGTACACAAAATCATCCTCTTTCTATTGGTATAACTTAATAATTATATTTTATCGTAATAAAAATAACGTGTCAATGTTGTTAATTCAAATAAATAAAACTAAAATCTAAAAAATCTGTTTTTTACAACTGATTGACAATTACTTATAATACAAATAAATTTTACAAAAAATATTGTTTATGAAGACAATTTTACTTTAAATAATAAGTAATTTAGCTAAACCATCTTTTATTTTCTAATCTAACCACAATCTACTTGACTTTAGTATTATAGCTATATCAATGGTATAAATAGTAATTATTGAAAAAATGTATGCTACTTTGTGTTAATTTTCTTTATCTTTATAAATGTAATTAATATTTTAAATATAGAGATTCACAAGTGCTTATCATCAATAAAATGAATTTAAACTACACTTTTTATAATTTTTAATTTCTTTTACTTTGATTTACATTATCATAATCGACCAAAAAGCTGCGATAATTGCCATCTTTTTTTATTCCTAGAACACAATTTAAGTTAATGTTATCTAAAGATTTAAAGATATTGTAGTCAACATCTGGATTAACTTTTTTCAGATTTTTAATTAAGTTTTTGATTTCACGTCTTTTACTAATTCCATCATCTTCAACAGCACATTTTTCAGTAAACTTGCAAGCACAATTTATAAAAGTTAATTTATTAAAATTTTTCCATGCAACGATGTCTTCTTCTTTTACTAAATACATGGGTCTAATTAATTCTAAACCAGAAAAATTATCACTATGTAATTTTGGCATCATCGTCTTTATTTCAGAACCATAAAACATAGAAAGGAGTGTGGTTTCAATTACATCATCAAAATGATGACCTAAAGCAATTTTATTGCAACCTAATTCACGTGCCTTGTTATACAAATAGCCTCTTCGCATTCTAGCACACAAATAACATGGTCTTTCACTTGCTATCTTGTTTACGACATTAAATATATCACTATCAAAAATTTGAATTGGAATATTTAAAATTTCAGCATTATCTTGTATTTGTTTTAAATTTCTCTCATTGTATCCAGGATTCATCACTACATAACAGGCATCAAAACTAATTTTTCCATGTCGTTTCAATTCCTGAATACATTTAGCAAGAAGGAAAGAATCCTTTCCTCCACTTATACAAACCATAATCTTATCATCAGTTTTTATTAACTCATATTCACTGACAGCCCTAACAAATCTTCCCCAAATTTCTTTTCTATACTTTTTTATTATACTTTTCTCTATGTCCTTATATCTATCCATTTTTAACTTCCAAAATTATACTATTCTTCAATTATATTTTTTACATCATAGCCTAAATCTTCTATAGTTGTTCTCAACAAATCCAAATTTACATTATTACTGCATTTTAGACTAGCCTTTTTTTCATTTAAATTTACTTTTACGCTTTCAACAAAATCCAAATTAGATAATGCGCCCTCCACTCTTTTTGCACAATGTTCACAACTCATATTATCAATTTCTATTATTAATTTCATAATTATTTCCTCCATTTTCTTAATCTTAGAGCATTAAATATAACTGTAAGACTACTTATAGTCATTGAAAAGCTAGCCATCATAGGATTAATCGAGATGTTAACTGGTTCAAAAAGCCCAATCGCTATAGGTACCATACAGGCATTATAGAAGAATGCCCAAAATAAATTTTCTTTAATATTGATAATTGTTCTTTTGCTTATCGAAATAAGCATTGGAATTTTTTCTAAATTATCACCAG
>CANQHY010000068.1 GCA_947623975.1 uncultured Bacilli bacterium | reverse complement strand
TGATTACTATCAGCCTGAAGCCTATGTACCTTCTACTGATACCTACATTGAAAAGGATTCTTCAATTAATGATGAAATAGATGAATTAAGACATGCTGCTACTAGTAGTCTTATTACAAGAAGTGATGTTATAGTGGTAGCCAGTGTTTCTTGTATATATGGTATTGGTGAGGTCGAAGAGTATAGAAAAGGTATGCTTACTTTATCTGTTGGTGATACAGTAGATAGAAATGCTATTTTGAACAAGCTTGTGGATATGTTGTATGAAAGAAATGATTTTGATTTTAAAAGAGGGACATTTAGAGTACGTGGTGACGTGATTGAGATAATCCCGGCCAGTGAAAGAACTAATGGTATTAGGATAGAGTTATTTGATGATGTCATAGATAGAATAAGTGAAATCGATACTCTTACAGGAGTTATTAAAAGTAACAAAAAGAACATTTCAATATTTCCAGCTAGCCACTTTATAACAAGTGAAGATAAAATGAAAATTGCTCTTGAGAGAATTAGAGAAGAATTAAAAGAGCGAATCAAATATTTTAAGGATAACAATAAGTTGTTAGAAGCACAAAGAATAGAACAGAGGACAAACTATGATCTAGAAATGCTAAGCGAAACAGGTTTTTGCACAGGAGTTGAAAATTATTCTAGACATATGGCTCTTCGTGCTGAAGGCGAAACACCTACCTGTCTTATGGATTTTTTTGGCGATGACTATTTATTGATAATTGATGAATCACACGTTACTGTTCCACAAGTTAGAGGAATGTATAATGGTGATAGGGCAAGAAAAGAGAATTTGGTCGAATACGGTTTTAGGCTTCCTAGTGCCCTAGATAATAGACCTTTAAAATTTGAAGAATTTGAACAAAAGATTAATCAGATAATCTATGTATCGGCAACTCCAGGAGATTATGAATTAGAAAAGACGAATAATCATTTTATTGAACAAATTATAAGACCTACAGGCCTTTTAGATCCACTTATTGAAGTAAGACCAACGGTTGGTCAAATAGATGATTTAGTAGGAGAAATAAAACAGAGAATGGAAAAAAATGAAAGAGTTCTCATAACAACTCTTACTATCAGAATGGCTGAAGAGTTAACTAACTATCTTAAAGATTACGATATAAAAGTAGCTTACTTGCACACTGAAATAAAGACATTGGAACGTCTTAGAATAATAAGAGATTTGAGGTTGGGTAAATATGATTGCGTAGTAGGTATTAACTTATTAAGAGAAGGAATAGATATTCCCGAGGTAAGCCTTATTGCTATATTGGATGCTGACAAAGAAGGATTCCTTCGTAGTTCTCGAAGTTTAATTCAGACAATTGGTCGTTGTGCGAGAAACGAGCATGGAAAATGTATAATGTATGGTGATAAAATAACAGAATCAATGGATTATGCTATTAAAGAGACAGCAAGAAGAAGACAAATTCAGGAAGAATATAATAGACTTCATGATATTTCACCAAAAACAATTGTCAAAGAAATAAGGGATGTAATAAGTAATATTGATGATACGAAAGATAAAAAAGTAAAAACTACTAAGAAAGAAAAACTAAAAAATATTGAAACAATTGAAAACGAAATGAAAGAAGCAGCCAAAAACTTGGATTTCGAACGTGCTATGGAATTAAGAGATATCCTTTTTGAACTCAAATCAGAATAGTGGTGTTTATGAAGAAATTTAAAAAAATATATGTTGAAATAACCAATAAGTGTAACTTAAATTGTTCTTTTTGTGGTACTAATAAAAGAGACTTAAGAGAAATGACTACAGAAGAATTTAAAATAGTTCTTTTAAAAATAAAACCTTATACTGACTATATTTATTTACATGTTAAGGGTGAACCTCTTCTACACTCTAAGCTAGATGAGATACTTTCTCTATGTGATGAATGTGGTGTAAAAGTTAACATAACCTCTAATGGAGTTTTTCTTAAAGAAAAACTACCTATTCTTATAAAGCATAAGTCAATTAGAGAATTAAACGTATCGCTTCATTCTGAAAATAATAAACCTAATTATTTTGATGATGTTTTTTCTTCTTGCAAAGTTTTATCCACAAAAATGTTTATAAGTTATCGTATTTGGACACTCGACAATTTAAAATTAAAGGGGAAATCCACAGAAATTGTTGAAAAAATAATAAAATTTTATGAATTAGATGAAGATGTTGTTGAAAAATTGTATAAAGATAAGAGTATTAAAATAGATATTAACACTTTTGTTGATAAAGATAATTTATTTACATGGCCCGATACTAAAAATGGTTATAATATTGACGGATTTTGTTATGGTTTAAAGACACATCTTGGTATTTTATCGGATGGTACAGTGGTTCCTTGTTGTCTAGATGGCAATGGTGAAATTAAATTAGGCAATATATTTACGTGCGATTTGGGAAAAATAATAGATAGTGCATATTATAAAACAATAGAACAAGGCTTTAAAAATAATAAGTCTGTGCACGAGTTGTGTAGAAATTGTAATTTTCGAAAAAGATTTAATAAAAGTTAAAAACGTGTTATAATAAACTGAAATTTCGAGGTGTAGTATATGGATGAAATAATAATAAAAGGAGCTAGAGAAAATAATTTAAAAAATATTAATTTAACTCTTCCTAAAAATAAATTAATAGTTATGACAGGTGTCTCAGGAAGCGGCAAAAGTAGTCTTGCTTTTGATACTATTTATGCCGAGGGTCAAAGAAGGTATGTTGAAAGTCTTTCTGCCTATGCTAGACAATTTTTAGGTGGAACAGAAAAACCTGATGTTGATTCTATTGAGGGACTTTCTCCTTCTATTAGTATCGACCAAAAGGTAACTAGTAACAATCCTAGAAGTACAGTTGGAACTGTTACAGAAATATATGATTATTTAAGACTTTTATATGCCAGAATAGGTACTCCGATTTGTCCTAATCACCATATTCCTATTAAAGGTCAAAGTATTGAAGAAATGGCTAACAAATTGTTGGAGTATCCTGAAGGAACTAAGATGATTATTTTATCACCTGTAGTTCATGGAGAAAAAGGAACTCACAAAGATATTATTGATAAACTAAAAAATGATGGTTATATAAGAGTAAGAGTAAATGGCGAGATGCATGATTTGACAGAAGAATTGAACTTTGAAAAAAATATAAAGGACAATATTGATGTCGTAATAGATAGATTAGTTATAAAAGAAGGAATAAGAGGAAGGCTTTTTGAATCGTTAGAAGCTGCCACTAAACTTTCTTGTGGAAAAGTTATAATAGATATAGTGGGCGATAAAGAATTGTTATTCTCAGAATTATATGCTTGTCCTTATTGTGAATTTTCCCTTCCTGAACTAGAACCTAGATTATTTAGTTTTAATGCACCGTACGGAGCCTGTCCTGACTGTAAAGGATTAGGTGTAAAGCTTACGATAGATCCTGATTTAGTAATACCTGATAAAGATAAATCGTTAAATGAAGGATGTATAGTAACACTTAGTGATGATCAAGAGGGAATTTATTATAAAAGATTAGAATCAGTATGTAAACATTACAAAATTAACATGGATAAACCATTTAAGAAGCTCACCGAAAAAGAAAAAAATGTAATTTTGTATGGTTCTGATGAAATAGTAAATTTTAAATATAAAACGAAGAGCGGAACACAATATAACCAAAATGATTTCTACGAAGGAATTATTAACAATTTGCAAAGAAGGTACATGGAAACATCTAGTACTTGGATTAGAGAATGGCTTGAAAATTACATGGTAGAGTCAGCCTGTGAGACTTGTCATGGGGCAAGACTAGATGATAAAGTGCTATCAGTATATGTGGGTGGCAAAAATATTTACGAATTAACTTGTTTGAGTATAAATAAGATTTTGGAATTTTTTGAAAATTTACATCTTACTAAAGAGCAAGAGAATATTTCAAGCTTACTTATAGTGGAAATAAAAAATAGGCTTAAATTCTTGGTCAATGTCGGTCTTGAGTATTTAACATTAAGTAGAATGGCAGGAAGCCTATCTGGTGGTGAATCACAGCGAATAAGACTAGCAACGCAAATTGGATCAAGGCTTACTGGAGTTTTGTACGTTTTAGATGAACCAAGTATTGGACTTCATCAAAGAGACAATGAAAAACTTATTAAATCACTTTTAGAGATGCGTGATTTGGGAAATACTTTGATTGTTGTAGAACATGACACCGATACTATGCTTGCTGCTGATTATCTAGTAGATATTGGACCTAAAGCAGGTGATGAAGGTGGTTATGTTGTAGCAGCAGGAACGCCCGAAGAGGTCATGAAAAATGATAATAGCATTACTGGAAGATATTTAAGTGGTAAAGAAAAAATTGAAATCCCTAAGACAAGAAGAAAAGGAACAGGAAAATTTATCGAAGTAAAAGGTGCTTCTGAAAACAATTTAAAAAACATTGATGTCAAATTTCCACTTGGAACATATACTTGTGTTACAGGAGTCTCAGGTAGTGGTAAAAGTAGTTTAGTTATGAGGATACTTTCTACAGCTGCTATGAAATATATTTATAAATCGAAGGGAGTACCAGGAAAGCATAAAGAAATTTTAGGATTTGAAAATATAGATAAAATAGTCGAAATAACACAAAATCCTATTGGAAGAACGCCAAGGAGTAATCCAGCAACTTATACTGGTGTCTTCGATGATATAAGAGATTTATTTACAAATACTAAAGAAGCTAAAATGTATGGCTTTGAGAAAAATAGATTTTCTTTTAACGTTAAAGGTGGAAGATGTGAAGCTTGTAGAGGAGACGGTGTAAAGAAAATAGAAATGCATTTCTTACCAGATGTATATATTCCATGTGAAATTTGTCATGGAACTAGATATAATAGTGAGACATTGAACATAAAATATAAAGATAAAAATATTGCCGAAGTTCTAGATATGCGAGTAAGTGAAGCTTTAAAATTCTTTGAAAATGTTCCAAAAATAAAGGCAAAGCTTAAAGTACTTGAAGATGTAGGACTTGGTTATGTAAAATTGGGGCAAAGTGCTACCACTTTATCTGGTGGTGAAGCGGGTCGTGTAAAGCTTGCTAAAGAATTACAGAAAAAAGCAACAGGTAAAACATTGTTTATTATGGATGAACCAACTACTGGACTACATTCTGACGACATTAAAAGACTTCTTGCAATTATACAGAAAATAGTAGATAATAAAGATACCGTGATAGTAATTGAGCACAATTTGGATATGATAAAATGTGCTGATTATATAATCGATATTGGCCCACTTGGTGGAGAACGTGGTGGAAACATTATTGCAACTGGAACACCAGAAGAGGTTTCAAAAGTGAAAGAATCATATACGGGAGAGTTTTTAAAAAAACTTTTATAGGAGGCTATATGAAATTAGTCGTTACTAACAAAAAAAATATTTCAAGAATAAATAGATTTGTCGAATTTGTTTTGTACAGTGTAAGTTACACTATAGTATTTTTGCTGTTATCGACAATTTTTGATAGTTTTCATATAAGTAGTGATTATACAATTCTTTATTCTTTTGTTGCTATTTGTATTATCTATATTTTAAATCAAGCAGTAAAACCAGTTTTAATAACGCTTACAATGCCAATTACTGGTATTACTTTTGGTCTATTTTACTTTGTAATTAATACCTTTATCTTGAAATTAACTGATTGGATAATGGGATCAAAACTAGATTTTACAGATATTTGGATATTATTCTTTATAGCTATACTTTTGTCTGTAATTAATTTTATAATTGAGCAACTTATAATTAAACCAATTATAAAGAGGGTAAGAAGAGATGAATAGAGTTGCAATTGATTTAGGTTTTATTCAAATTTATTGGTATTCTATTTGTATTATAATTGGAATGGCTGTTGGAATGTGGCTTGTGCTTAGAGAGGCTAAGAGAAAACATATTAACGAAGATTTAATGACAAGTTTAATTTTCAATACCGTTATTTTGGGGATTATTGGAGCAAGAATTTATTATGTAATTTTTGAGTGGAATTACTATGCCAATCATATTCTTGAAATATTTGAGGTTTGGAACGGTGGCCTAGCTATTCATGGCGGTGTTATAGCAGGTTCACTTTATGTTCTATATTTTACTAAAAAACATAAAATATCGACACTTAGATTAATGGATATTTGTGCAGTGGGCTTAATAATAGGACAAACATTCGGAAGATGGGGAAATTTCTTTAATGGTGAAGCATATGGACCGGTAGTTAGTAGATCCTTTTTGGAAAGCTTATATCTTCCTGATTTTATAATTGATGGAATGTACATCAAAGGTGCATATCATCATCCAACTTTTTTATATGAGTCTTTATGGAACTTAGTTGGTTTTGGTTTAATGCTTATATTTAGAAGATTTAAATATTTAAAAGAAGGACAAATTACAGGATTTTACTTAATGTGGTATTCTCTTGGTCGATTTGCCATAGAATCTTTGAGAATGGATAGTTTAATGTTAGGTTCATTTAAAGTTGCTCAAGTAGTATCTGTTGTAATGTTTTTGTTTGGCTTCTTCTTAATAGTTCGTAAAATCAGAACATCTAAGTTTGAATATTTGTATAATGAAGATAGAAATTAAAGTATTTGATAATTGTAAATAACTATTAAACTACGATAGTTATTTCAGACTGTTGACAAAGTAAAAATTGAAAACAGTCTTTTTATTTTAAAAAAAATATATTATAATAAAAATGTAAGGTTGCTTATTG
>CANQHY010000067.1 GCA_947623975.1 uncultured Bacilli bacterium | reverse complement strand
TATAGCAAAATGATAGGGAAGGGAATAGAGATAATGGAAGATTATGTAGATGATGCAAGATATGCAAGTAGTGATGAGGGATTACTTAGATCATATGATAAAGAACAAGCTTATAAAGATGAATGCTACAAAGAAGGAAGAGAACAAAGAAATATAGAAATAGCCAAGGTGATGTTGAATAAAAAAATGGATATAAATATTGTTTCAGAGTGTACGGGGTTAGCTATAGAAGAGTTATAAAATCTAGAAAAATAAGGACTAAAAATTTCATTAACACTAATATTTGAATAGATATTAGTTAATAATATTTTAGCAATCTAAAAACACAAATGATGATTCTATTGCAAATAATGTTTAATCTAGTGTTAAATTGATTTTAATTTATCAATATTATGGTTAATTAAAAAAATGTTTATTATCTTTATAATAGTATGGTATTATTTTAGTAGAATAGTGAGTGATTTGAATGTTTTGTAGAAATTGTGGTACTAAGTTTAGCAATTCAGATAAATATTGCCGTAATTGTGGTAGATTGCTAGCTGTAAATTTAAATAATCTAAATTCGAGGCCTACAGGTAAAAAAAATAAAAGTTTATCTTCAATTTTTATAGTTTTAGCATTCATTTTTATAGCAATTGGAACTATCTTATTCATAAATAAAGGCAATTTTTTCAATAGCTATAAAGGTAAAAGAACTATTATGGTTTATATGATAGGATCTGACTTAGAGTCTAAGTATGTATCGGCAAGTATTGATATTGAAGAAATGATTCAAGCTAAACCTAATCTTGAAAATGTCAATATCCTTATATACACTGGTGGTGCTAAAGAGTGGCACCGTGATGAAATTTCTAGTGATGAAAATGCTATTTTTAAAGTTGTTGATGGTGGAATACAAAAAATAAAAACCTATGAGAGACTCGATATGGGAAATGCTACTACCTTATTAGACTTTATTAATTATGGTTATACCAACTATAAAGCTGAAAATTATAGCTTAATTCTTTGGGACCACGGCGGTGGACCAATATATGGATATGGTTATGATGAATACAATACAAATAATGTTTTGACATTATTAGAATTAAAACAGGTTTTAGAAAAAAGTCCCTTTGGCAATGATAAAAAGTTAGAATTTATTGGATTTGATGCTTGTTTAATGGCTACAGCGGAAGTTTCTTATTTGTTATCAGATTATGCTAATTATATGGTAGCATCTCAAGAAGTCGAGCCTGGAGCTGGATGGGATTATTCTTTTTTAAGTTCTATTAATAGCAATACTACTACTTATGATTTAGGTAAAAAAATAGTAGATACCTATGGTGACTATTATGCTAATAAAATAAATGGTAAGGGAACATCTCTTTCACTTTTAAAACTAGATAGAATAGACAAATTAGAAAATATGTTAAATACTTTGTTTCGTGAGATAGACGAAAATTTGACTATAGATTTTTCGGTTATATCTAGAAGTAGAAGCTATACTAAGACATTTGGTAAAGTTACTTCGAATGGTTATGACTTAGTTGATTTATATGATTTAATCAATAGATTACCAACTAAATATGGTAATTATGTAGATAATTTAAAGGATTTAATAGATGAATTTGTGATATATGAAAGAACAGATTTAACTGGTGCAAATGGAATCTCTATCTATTTTCCTTATGACAATAAAAATAATATAGAAAATATTATCTTTTTATACAAAAGATTTGGGTTTGCCAACGAGTACACAAATTTTATTGATAATTTTTCATCAAAATTAACAGGAACTAGATTACATGATTGGGCCTTGAGCGATAACAAACCTATTGTTACTGATAGTAAAAAAATAGAAATAGAATTACCACAGGATGTTTTAGAAAATTACAGCAAAGCTAGTTACATTATTTTTGAAAAGAGTAGCGATAATTATTATGCACCGGTTGTTACTGGAAGTGATGTTACGCTCGATGGTAATATTTTAAGTACTACAACCTTAAAAAAGGCCTTAGTGGCAAAAGATGGTAAGGGTGAGGAAACGTATATAACAGTGCTAGAATCAGAAAGAGGCCAAGATTACACTAAATATATTATTCCTGGTACACTCCAAAATTGGGATGATGATTTATTAAGTAATTTTGAAATGTTGCCAGTATATTTACAATTTGTAGTAGATGATGAAAATCCTTTGGGAAGAGTAGCTGGAGCTATCGAGGTGTTAACAGATGAAGAAAATGAGACATCACCAAAGGTAGCGATAAATATTGATGATTGGAAAATGATTCAATTATTAAATTATAAATATAAGATATTTGATGATACTGGAAATTACATTACTGATTGGACGTCTTCTGAAGAGGTTTCTGGATTTGAAGCAGAAATAAAGAATGGCTTCATTCTTGAGTTTAAAGATTTAGATAAGAATAAAGAATATTATGCTTTATTTAGAATAGCAGATAGCCAGGGAAATATATATAACACTAATATAGTAAAAGTAAATAAATAATAAGATAAGCCGTAATTAAATTGATTACGGTTTTTTAGTGAATTTAATATAAACGGGTAATAATAATATTGAAATATAGCAAGTGTCGAATTATGTCGACTAAATATTTTGGCAACATTTGTCGAATAGGTATAAAAGATAAAAAAAATAATCTATATTAAATATCGAGGAGGAACCATGCTAAAGATAGATACAATATATAAAAAGGGAATTCTTTTTGTAAGATTATATGGAGTTATTAATAAAAATGCTAAATTAGAGTTAGAAAAAACTTTAGAAAGTGCGATAGATAAGGTAGGTATAAAGTATTTGTTATTAAATTTTGATAATATTTATTATATAAACAGTGATATAACTCAAATAATAGAAAAATGGAGTAAAAAGATAAATGAAAATGGTGGAAAATTCTTTATCTGTGGTGATGATAAGATAAGGGAAGAATATTCTATTGATATAAGTGGGACAACTTTTAAGACAAAAGATGAATTTAGTGCACTTAGTATGATTAATATTTAGGGTGATAATAATGGAAGATAACGAAATGGTATTCTTATGTAAAAAAATGGTATATGCAATAGCAAGAAAATATAGTTACAATGAAAGTGACTTAGAAGATTTGTACCAAGTTGGAAACGTTGGACTTTCTAAAGCTATAAAAAATTATAAAAATGGTAATGATGCTAAATTTTCGAGTTATGCTCATTTTTATATCGAGGGCGAAATAATAAAATATGTAAAAAATAATAGACTTATCAAGGTAAATCAAGAGACATTTTCTTTAAATAGAGATATAAATAAAGCTAAAGAATATTTAGCTCAACAGTTTATGCGAGAAGCGACGATTCCTGAGATTGCTCTTTTTCTAGATAAAGATGAAAAAGAAATAGAGGATGCCATAAATAGTAGTTATTCTGTAAAAAGTTTAGATTATGAATTAAATGCTGATGAAGAAGGAAAAGACGTTAATTTATATGACTATGAATCTTATATTGAAAAAGGATATGACGAAGATATTTTAACGGTAAGAGAAGAAATAAGAAAGTTATCACCACAGGAAAGACAAATAATATTTTCTAGATATTATAGGGATAAAAGTCAAAGTGAAACTTCAAAAGAACTGGGAATGAGTCAAGTTCAAGTTTCTAGAACCGAAACTAAAATATTGGCTAAAATTAGAAATAATATGAAATGTACGTATAAAGAATACGTTAGATAGTTTTTAAAACTGCACAATTTGCAGTTTTTTTGTATAGAAAAAATAATTACGCTCAAAATATTTGTAGGTGATATTTGTGGAAAAAAAAGATTATAAAAAATTGGTTGATAAATATAAAGCCAAGGAAACCAGAATTCAAAATGCAATAATAGCATTCTTAACTGGTGGTCTAGTAGGGGCATTAGCCGAGTTTTTAATACAAGTTTATTCATATTTTTTGGATATTTCAACATCAGATGCTTCTGTATTTATGATAGTAACATTAATATTTGTAGCATCACTATTTACTGCTTTGGGCTTTTTTGATAAGTGGGTAAACTTTGCAAGATGTGGATTGATAATTCCTATTACAGGATTTGCACATTCAATGATGAGTGCTGGAATGGAATATAAGAGAGAAGGATTAATTTATGGAATAGGAAGTAATATTTTTAAACTTGCAGGTTCGGTTATACTTTACGGAGTTGTGAGTGCATGGTTCTTCGGCACGATAAGATATCTTTTGTTTGGAGGTGTTTAAAATGACATTCAATTTTAATAACGTCTATGTGAATAATACTGCAACGGTAGTTGGACCATATGAGAAAGAAGGACCTTTAGCTAACAAATTCGATAAAGCTTATGATGACTTGTACAACGGAGAAAAATCCTGGGAAAAAGCTGAGGCTAGATTGCTCGAAGAATCTGTCGATATCCTCTTAAAGAAGAGTAAAAAAAAGAAAGAAGAAATAGATTTAGTAATAGCTGGTGATTTGTTAAATCAAATTAGTTCGTCTTGTTACGGTCTAGAGAAATTTAAGATACCTTGTCTCGGTATTTACAGTGCTTGTACAACTAGTACAGAAGGGATTCTTTTAGCAGCCACCCTAATAGATGATGAACGCATTAAAAATGCGATAGTATCCGTTTCTTCTCATAATATGGCAAGTGAAAAGCAATTTAGAAATCCGACAGAATATGGAGCACCTAAACCTAAGACAGCTACATTTACTTCAACAGGTGGGGCTAGTATACTTTTGCAATCTACAAAGAGCAAAGTTAAAGTTGAGTCGGCAACAATTGGAAAAATTTGTAATATGGATCAGACGGATCCTAATAATATGGGGGCTGCAATGGCAGTAGCAGCGGCAGATACAATTTTTACTCATTTGAAAGATACGAAAAGAAATATAGAATATTATGATTTGATAATAACTGGTGATTTAGGATTATATGGGAAAGAAATCTTGGTTGAATATATGAAGAGTGAATATGGACTTGATATTGCTTCTCGCTATAATGATAGTGGGGTTATGCTTTACAATACCGAAAGGCAAAAAGAAGTATTAGCAGGTGGTAGTGGACCAGCATGTAGTCCTTTGGTAAACTATTCTTACACTATACCACTTTTAGAAAAAGGGACTCTTAAGAGAATTTTAATTGTAGCGACAGGAGCTTTGTTTTCTCCAACGATGGTTTATCAAAAGGAACCAATTTTATCAATTAGTCATGCAGTAAGTTTGGAGAGTGTGAAATGACATATTTATATTCGTTTTTGTTTTGTGGAGCTGTCTGTTTAATAGGACAAGTAATACTTGATAATACCAAGTTAACTGCTGGGCACATTACTAGTTTATTTGTAGTTATTGGAGCATTTTTAGATACTTTCAGTATTTACGATAAAATAATAAAATATGTAGGTGGAGGAGCTTTGGTACCAATAACATCTTTTGGTCATTCTCTAATTCATGGAGCTCTTGCTAAAGCCAATGAATTTGGGATAATAGGCTTGGTAATGGGAATGTTTGATCTTACAGCAGCAGGAATTACTTCTGCAATAGTATTTACGTTTATCTTAACTCTTATATTTAAACCAAAAGATTAATTTATATTGGAATATCTGAATTTATATTATATAATATAAATAGTGATGATATGGAAAGTAGAATAATTAAGAAAAAAATTGTTACAAATACTATAACTATAGCTATAATTTCGTTAATTATTGCTATTTTCTTTATGCCGGATGGAAAGGTTAAATCGCAACAGAATGAAATAGATAAAAATAAAACGCAAGTAGAAATAACATCTAAAATTATCGATATAAAAGAAAGCCCGAGCAGGGAGGCTAAGAGTATTGGTAAAGTCTATGAAGGTGAGGTTTATACTGTTTTAGACAATATAGATAAAGATGGCTATTTTTGGTATAGAATAAAGACGAGTAATGGCATCGAAGGATTCATTGAGACTGATTTAAACGAAGATGGTATCAAAGTTATAAGCGGAATAATTGATCGAACTGCTCCTACCATTATATATCCCAAAGATTTTATGGTATTTAAAGATGGTAAAATTATAGATGAAGAGTTGTCATGTATCGATGATTATAGCGAAAATTGTACTTTTGATTTTGAGATTATAGATGCTGAATATATAAAAGTAAGTGCAATAGATGATGCGAAGAATGAGTCTAATAAATATTTTAAATATTACAATGTTTACAGTTTTAATGAAGTGGTAGTAGAAGATAATCTCAATGTTATAGCTACGTTTAAACGTAGTGAAAGTAATAAAAACTTAATAGAGGCTTTTTATAATCTGAAGCGTGATATAGAAAAAGATAATAAAAGTAATAACTATATTCCTGTAATTAATTTTTTTGATGAAGATTTTAACAAAGTAAATATTACTAATATTGAATATGATGCAGTTAAGCAAGATGAAAAATGTATTAACAAAAGTACAACATTGAAAGATAGTTATATTGAAAAAGATTTAAAAGAAGATGATTTAATTTGTTTAAATTATAATTTTTTAGACGATGATAGAATAAAATATTTTACTGTTGGTTTTTATGGAATAGAGAACAGTAATAATATCTTTAATTATTTGGCTAACTATAATTCTAGGTATTACATTTATTAATTTTTGTAAGAGATGGACTTGTCTTTAAAAATCAATATATAAATGAAAAAGTAAAAAATGATAAAAATGTTAAAATTTTTGTCATTTTTTTGATTGTTTAGGAAAAGATAGATTTAAGTGTAATGATATAAGTAGAGGTGATTTAATGCTAAATCTAATTGGTGATAACTCGAAGGAGTTATATAACTTAAAAATATCTAAATTAAATAAAGTAGAATTAACAAAAATAAAAGAGGGAGAAAAGATATCAAT
>CANQHY010000066.1 GCA_947623975.1 uncultured Bacilli bacterium | reverse complement strand
AATGATACCTATGTATTACGCCAGGATTGCTATCAAATCCTTCACAGGAATAACTTTTAACATCCAGTTCGTTAAGCGAAGAATTACAATAATCTGCACACTTATCACGTATAGTAAAAATTTTGTCCATATATTTTGTGCTACCATCATTTTTTGTTAAAAGGCATCGATATTTTGATTGTGTTGGCTCACTAATTTTCTCTTCTTTAATTATTGCAGAGTCTTCCCTTTCTTCTTCGCCACCAAAATTACCAATTTGTTGTCTTACAACCGGTTCAAAAACAAGATAATATTCATCTAAATTAGATACAACTCGATTACAGGTAGCACTATCTAGTGAAAAAGAGCTGCAAAGTTTACTAATATTTGAAGCATATTTATCAATAAGCGTTTTTTTAATGTAATCTCCAAGACTAGCATTAGACAAGTTTATGTTAGAATCCTGAATCATTGTAACATAATTTCCAATACTATTAATGTTATGACAATTACCATTATCAAGACATATCTCTATCTTATCCCTAGAATATTCTTCTACCTCTTCATATCCATAATAGTAATCGACATAATTATAATTCCCTATGATTTCATTTTTAGTCTTACCAGGTATTAATGTCATATCGCTTCTATTTTCCGTTACGTTTTTTGATACAACACTACCAGTAGCTATAAAGTTGCCATTATAAAGTAATATTGTCTTACCAACAATTGATTCACTTTTATCCCTATAATTGTAATGTAAAAGTTTTATAAAAACACCATTACCACCAAAGCAAGCCATTCCATCTTTACAAGATGTTCCAGAATTTACTACGCTACCATTACTTGGACTAGCATAACTAGATGCTGCTCCTTTCCAACTATCCCAGGGAGTATAATCGTCAGCATAAACATCGAAAGATGTAAAAATTATCGGTAATACAAATATAAATGTTAATACTTTGAACATTTTTTTCATCAATGTCACCTTCTTATATACCAATCTTAACACGCTTGTTGCGTCTTATAATACGTCTTACTACAACAAACACAATACCACCAATAAAAATTATGGTAACTGGCAAAGTAATAATTAAATGATCAATATAAAAATCTATTATTATTTCAAAAATATTTTTATCTTCTTTTTCAGTTGGCACATCACTTGGATTCAAGCTTTCTATATATTGATTATACCTTTCATAGAAATAATTATAATCTGGTATTTCTCCTTGATACCATTTGTTGCATAAAGGAAATTCTTCATATTCAATGCATTCCTCTAACTCGCTATAAACATTATATTTAGGTATAGTTAATTTTTTAGTATATAAAAGTTCTCCTACACAAGGATAACCATATGCTCCATATACATTAAACTCATAAGTATTTCCGCCTTCAAGCATAGGTATTAAAGTAATTACAGGATTTTTTTCATCATAAGAATAAGTTGAACCACCAAATTCAACTTCTATTTCTTCGGACAGATTAGATAGAGTTAAAACAAAATAATGTGTTCCTTCTTCTGTAAATCGTAATTCGTAATTTGGATTAATTTTATATGCTATAGATTTCATTTCATTAAAAGCTTTTTGATCGCACAATTTCCTTGCAGCACTAGTATCAATTGGCGTTATTAAAATCAACAAAAATATTGAATATGCAAATATTTTAACTATTTTATTATTCACAATATCACCTATCTTTATATTAGAGTATACTATATTTCACAGTTTTTTCCAATAGTTTTTTAAAGATTATAACTATGTTGTAGTTTAATTATATAAAAATTATAATCCTTATGGACTTTATTAAAATCATAAATAGTTTTATTGAAATAATTGAAATAATATGGTATTCTTTTTTAGAGGTGTTGCATGTGAAAAAGCTAAAAATATTGTCACTTATACTAATTGGATTATTATTATTTACTGGTTGCAAAGGCAAAGAAGAACAAAGTAGTAAATACCTAGTAAATTTAAGTTATAGCGAATTTAAAGAAATGCAAAAGGAAAAAAAGACTTTTTTTATGGCTGTTATCCAAGATGGATGTCCACACTGCGAAAATTATATTCCTATACTTACTGAAGTGTTAGAAGAATATGAAATAACTGGTTATACATTAAATTTAACTAACTTAACAAGAGATGAACATGAAGAATTTTATAATGATTATAAGGTAAATGGAACTCCTAATACTATTTTCTTTAAAGATGGTGAAGAAATATCGATTATGCAACGTATAGATGGCGAAGCAAGTAAAACAAGAATAATATCTAAATTAAAAAATAATGGCTACATAGAATAGTCATTATTTTTTTATAAAAATAGTTTATCGATATTAGTTTTGGGAATCATTATTTGAACATTTTTATCAATAGCTATCTCAGCTTTATTGTCTTCTGTTTCAAATTTTTCACCATCAATACACCAAGTTATTTTCTTTTCGTCATTAAATTTAATTTTTATATTATCTGTCTTATGAACATAAAAACCAGGTACATGAGCTATATCATCTTTTTTCAAATAATATAAAGTTTTTAATATATCTTTTCTTTTTCTAATATTACAAAATACTATTTCAAACTTATTATCATTTAATTTAACATCTTCAAAAATATTACTAATACCAGCAATTCTCGTGGCATTAGCAATAAGTATAAAAGAATATAGACCATTGTATTCTTCATTATCAATAACATAACTTATCTCATGCATTTTAGTAAATTTTAAAAGATTTTCTAAAGCATTTATTAAATAAGCAGAATAACCTATTTTATTTTTTATTTTACTATTAGTATCATAGGCAACATTCATAAATTTACCAAAACCAGCAACATAGACAAAAGGCTCATTATTTATTGTACAAATATCGACATTTCTAATCTCACCGTCTAATAATAACATCAAGTTTCTTAAAACGTTCTTACCATAACCAAACATTTTACCAATATCATTAGTAGTACCAAGTGGAATATGAGCTAAAACTAGTCTTTTTTTTCTCTTGAAATTACCTCTCATTGATTCATTGAAAGTACCATCTCCTCCTAACGATATAACAAGTGCAATATCATTTGGTAAAGACTCTACTATCTCCATTATATTTCCTTTATATTTTGAAACATAAAGCTTACTTTCATAACCACGCGAAGATAAAATATTCAAGAAATTATCCATAAATTCTTCTTTATGTTTCTTCCCACTATGGGGATTATAAATTACAGCACATTTTTTCATACAGCACCTAATTTTTTCTAATAGCTTTAAATACTTTTGTCCATAACTTATCTGTAGAATAATTAAGTATTCCTATTTTATATACTCTTAGACCATATTTTGTTAACAACAAGATGAAAATTACTAAAACTGCTATCGAAATAAATATATCAATAAATCCAACTTGCCCAATAACCAAAAGAGCTGGTGCTAAAAGACAAGATATAAGTGGAAAATAACTAATTATTTTTATAAATATGCTACCATTAAACATTCCAGCCATTACTGATAGATAATAACTTATCAAAAGAATTATCATTATAGGAGTTTGTACTTGTTGAAAATCCTCAGCACTTACTGTCATACTAGCAAGAATACCTGCAATTAAAGAATATCCTACAAACGATAGAACCATAAGTACCAATGTAACTGGTATAACATAGATTAATTTATCCATAAAACTAGATATATTAATACCCTGGAAAATGCTTCCTATATCATTAATAATACTACTAGATCCTGGTAATAAATTTCTTATTAAAAGACCAAGAGCTACATATAAGAATAAAAGAAAACCTTGAAAAATAATAAATAAATTATTAGAAAGTAATTTTGAAAAGAAATGCGTTTTAGCAGAAACATTTGATATTATTACTTCCATACTTCGGGTAGATTTTTCTTCGTTTATTTCACTACCAATCATTTGCACAAGTAATATTATTAACATAAAGAAAGGTAAAATTAAAGTTGGAAATACTACTGACATTATCATGTTTTCGCTTTCTTCTTCAGAATTTTTTTCTTCATCAATTATAATTCTGGAAATATTAACTGGACTTTCAATTTTCATAAGTTCTTCTTTATCGATATTACTATTACTTAAAGCAAGTGTATACTTAGTATTATTGATACTTTGAACAATACTTTGATAAATTAGTGTATCTATATAGCCATCACTTATAATGGAAGCTGTTAAATAATATTCGCGATCCTGTAAAAGCTCTACAATTATATCATCACTATCATCAATTTCATCTTGTAATTCTTTTCTATCTTTATTAGAATTTATTATTTCTACCTGCCTGTTATCAATATCACTGTTAATATTTTCGTAATTACTCTTAAAAGTTTCGAAGCAACCCGCATCATCTATTACATAAATATTAAAACTGTCATTAAAGTCCCCACCAAAAAAATTAATAATTGTATCAACATTAGTAACAGCAATTAAAAGTACAAAAAGAATGATATTAGAAATTATAAAAGCTTTAGATTTTAATTTTTTCTTTAATCCATGTGTTACTAAAAACATAAACTTATTCATCATTTAGCTTCACCTACTTTAGCAATGAATATCTCATTAAGACTTGCTTCTTCTACTAAAAATTTAGTTATATTGCAATTAGATATTTTTTTAAATACCTTCTCTACTATTTTATCGTTTTCTATTTTTATAACATAATCATCAAGTTTTTTAGAAACGGAAATAACACCATCTATTTTCTTTATTTCATCAATATCTATATCACCACGTATAAATATGTTCTGTTTTTGATAATCTTTTTTTATATCTTTAATATATCCTTCAAGAATACTTTTACCTTTTACTAAAATAACTAGTTTTTCACAAAATTCTTCAATATGTTCCATTTGATGAGAAGAAAAAATTATTGAGCAACCTTTATTTTGTAATAGTCTAATATGTTTCTTAAACATTTCAACGTTTATCGGATCAAGTCCTGTAAATGGTTCATCTAATATTAAAAGTTTAGGATCATTCATTACAGCAGCAATAAATTGTATTTTTTGTTGATTACCTTTAGATAATTCTTTTATTTTTCTATTTTTATATTCTTCTATTTCAAATTCTTTTAATAAAAGATCCATCTTTTTAAGAATTTTTTCTTCACTCATTCCTTTTAAGGCACCATAGTAAAGCAATTGCTCTTTCACAGTCATTTTAGTAAGTAGGCTTCTCTCTTCAGTTAGAAAACCTATTTTATCTGTAACGGTATAATCAATTTTTTTACCATCTAACGTAACTGTTCCAGAATCACTATCTAAAAGTCCCATAATAATTCTAAAAGTTGTCGTTTTTCCTGCACCGTTTTCACCAAGAAGACCGAATATTTCACCATTTTTAACATCAAATGATAAGCCATTTACAGCACAGTTACTACCATAATATTTAACAATATTTTTAACACTTAGCATATTATCCTACCCTTCTATAACTATTCCCAACATTCTAGCAATTAAAGTAGCTTGATAACTATTAACGATAAGCCCTTTAAGTTCAAAAGGATTTACCTTTATTCCGTCAATATCATCACTAGATAAGTCTAATCCCTTCAAATTACAATTTGAAATCTCTATTCTAATCATACTACACTTTTCAAAATAAAGAAAAGAAAAATTACTTTCCAAAAATCTTCCTTCATCCAATAAACATTCTTTAAATAAAACTCTTTTAAATTTACATTCAGCAAAATTAGAATATTTTAATGAACTATTAAAGCTTACATTAATTAAAGAAGAATTAATAACATTTATACCAGTAAGTTTGCAGTTATTAAAAGAACATCTTATAAATAAACACAAATCAAAAGTAGAATTAGAAAAATCACAATTAGAAAACTCTACATCAGCAAATGAGACATTAAAAAACTTAGCATTAGAAGCTGTAATTTTATTTAATTTACATTCATTAAATTCCAAAGCATTTATTTTTATATCAATCAATTCTTCTTCATTAAATAAAGAATTATTTATTTTATCGGTATTTAGAATATTAGCTAGTTTTAAAGAGTTCATTTCTTCTTCAAATATAGGTTTAGTAATAAGTTCTTTCATTTTAATCACCAAATAAATTATACAGTCGTTAATACGATAAATCAATTAAGTTTATTGTTAATAAGTAAAGCTTTAAAAATATAACAAAAAGCTCAATTAATTTTATTAATCAAGCTTTTATACAAAATATTTATTTTAGCTTATAACGTAAGGATTATCTGCTGTACCAGTTCCACTAGATACGCTAACTCCCTCCGTAATAGATATCATTGGGCGAACGCCAGTAGAACTACTACCATCGATGCCTCCGTGCCTAATGGTATAAGCCGCCGCTAGGAATAAGTGAGCACTACCCGAACCAGCAGCATTAAATACGCTAGGTGAAATAGACCACCAATAAGAACTACTACCAGTATATAGATATGTATTTATATCACTACTTGTTGTATTCCAATTAATTCCCCCCATTGTTAATTCATCAGCTGTAATAAGCCCTACTTTATGACGAGATTTCCCATTTCCATTTATAGTTGATACTGTAAATTTATCTATATTTCCTCTTGGACACTCTAAGCTTGGTTTATATGGACCACTATAAATTCTAGAGTACGCTCCATAACGTATCTCAGTTGCACTTGTACTCGATTCGCTTCTATCATTACACCATACGGCATCTTCTAAGTATTCTTCTTCATATGGAACTAAATTTGTATATGATAAATCAGTAGAACCAATTTTACTTTTACCTTCAAACCAATATTCCAATGCTCCCTTTATTGTTGAATTGGTTGTATTTGCATAAGGATCATCACTTGTTCCATACATATAACCTACATATTTTTTATCCATACCGATTGAATTAAAATTTGAACTAAAGGCAA
>CANQHY010000065.1 GCA_947623975.1 uncultured Bacilli bacterium | reverse complement strand
GTAGATTCGAACTACCTATCTCGCCGCCTACTTAAAGTAACGGACGATGCTTTCCGCCTTACATCATCCCAGGAGGTTACACTTCTTATTAGACACTACCTATAAAGTAGTGCTTTCAAAATAAGTTTTAACTATATCATTAATAATGTCGTGCGAATTTGCTGATATATCACACATAATTTCTTCATTTAAATTTTCTATGGTTTCATTTGTCATATAACTTTTTATGTATATATGCATTAATTCGTGCATTAAAGTTTTTCTTTTTTGGCCTATTGGCAATTCTTTGTATATCATAACTTTAAATGTATCGAATCTTGTTTGACCCCATAAAAAATAATTTTCATCTTGTGCTTCTTCTTTTGTTTTTATAAATTCATTTTGATTAACTTGAATTATTTCATACTCTACATCATTTATTTTGAATTTCATTTTTTCTCCATAATAAAAACACCCTATTTATTATTAAGTGTTTTTTTTAATTCTTCTATTTCTTTTTCTGACAATGCATCTTCGTCATCAGGTAAACTTTGCATATATTGAAATTTTTCTTGTATTTCTTTTGGAACATCTTTTTTTAATTTCCATCCATATTCTCCATTTTCTATATAATCTTTTATTTCATTGTATATTTTTCTTATTTCTGGGTTCATTTTATCACTCCTTTATCAATTAAGTATTCCTTAATTGCGTTCCCCAACTCATTGGGTTTACCTAATTCCATATTAGCAAAACACTCGGCGAAAAAATCTCTATCATTTTTTGAGCCATATATACTTATATAATTTTCTTCTTTAAAATTTAATTTTTTCTTTATTGCTATATTAATTATATCATTTTTAACATTTTTAGCATATTCATAATACAAATCTTTATTTCCAAGTGGATACTGTTTTTTAAACATTTTTATTTCTAATGCATGACCCATTTCGTGTGTCATAGCATATATATCTTTGTTCTTTTCATTAAATGGCATACACCAGTTCGTTGCTATGCATTCATCCATATTGTTTAACAAAGTATTTTTATCTTTGAAATATTTTTGTGATGAGTTAATATACAATATATTCATTGTTGTTTTATCATATCCAACACTTGCAACAGAAGTTCTGTTTAAACAGACATATGGAACATTATATGTCTCAAAAAAATCTTTCATATCGTATTTGTTTGCGATATTTTTAATTTGATTAACATTTCTTCTTAATAATTTGCCATCCATTTTACTTAAAGAATCATCGGCTTTTATTCCAGCAGAACTTAATGTGTCAATCACGTACTTACTAGGTTTTAAGTTAATTTTAACTTCTCTATAACCACTTACATATTCCCTAGTATAATCTCTTTTTAAACCGTTATAACCTGTGAACTCTCTTATTCTTTGTTGCCATTCATTTACCTTTATAATACTTTTTCTATTCAATTCTTTATCGTCACTAGCTTTAAACATTTCAGCTTTTCTTTTCCATTGCCTTATTCCTCTTTCAAGATATCTTTGTTTTTGAGACATATTATAGGCATTTAGGCATTCTTTTTTAGAATATTTTTTTAGATCATCACCTTTAGCATCTCCCCAGTATGGTTCAGCATAATGTGCACAATTAATCCCATATATTCCATCAATAGCGCCGTAATTTGTTATATTTACAAAATCTTTTCTTTTTATAATTGTTCCTTGCCAATCAAAATGAGAAGGTCGACATCTTAAATGTTCAGATAAATATAAATATTCACATTCTAATTTATTAGCGACTTCAAGATTTATATTACCAGATAATTGTCGTGCTGCGGTTAGTGTTTCCCTTCTTACCGCTGATTCTATATCATAATTTCTTATGCCTGTGATATTTCCCGATTCATTAGTCGTTGTATAGGTTAATGTTTTTATCCCTTTATTGCTTAAATCATTAATTGCTTCTCGAATAGCTTGTTGATATGAATGCGTACCCATCGTAGTTTTTAAATATGTTTGTTCTACAATGTCTAAATAAGCATTCCTAGCACTTGTTTCTATTTTAGAAGACATTTCAATAAAGCGATTTGAAAGCTCATTATATGCATAATTTATCATATTATTAATTGTATAATTATTAATTAATATGTTTGGATTAATTTTTATTACTTCATCTTGGAAAAGCCTTTTTAATTTATTTATATTAATCATATCTATACCGATTTGATTCAAAGCTTTTAATACTTCTTTATTTGTTTTTTTTGCATATTTTGCAAGATAGTTAACTACTTCTTGATTAAATAATCCTAATTCCTCTAATTTTTTTATTCTCCAATGGTCACTATTTAAAAACTCTTCATTAATCGAAAAATGATTTGCTAATTTTACTAACAAATCATTTTCTATCTTTTCATACATTTCTAATAGTGGTTTTATCGCTTTTTTTATTTTTTCATCCACAGAATACCACCTATTCTATTAAATTAAGTTCACTTCCATCAGTAATTGTTTCATTTTCTATTTCAGTTTTCATATTTTTAGAAAATTCTATAGCTTCTTCATCTTTCATTTTATAAACTTTTCTATAATATTCCGCTTTACTAATTAATTTTGAATTATATTCACTCATAGCTTGTTGTCGTATTTTATCACTATCTTCAATAATACTATCGTCTGGATTAATACTTACGGTTGTATATGAAATACTTTCCATTTCACAAATTGCTTTAATTAAATCTTCTAAATTTTTATAAATTGCGTTTTGAAAATGTACCTTTGTTCTATAAGTATCTGAATTTGAAGATATAACTTCAGTAGCAGTTTTAACACTTTGTCCATCAAATTTATAATAATTAGTTCCTAACCCAACACCAGAACTTAAATAATTTAATTCTGCATTTATTGCTTTAATATGATCATCTGCTCTTATTTGGAAATTAATATCTTTAACAGGTTGTTCATCCAAACCATTAATGGCTACATACACATCATCATCTGAATCAAAATAACTAACCATAATAGGTTTTCCTTCTTCATCTGTTCCCACAACCGAACCTTTAACAGCACTTTTTGAAACCATCACTCTACGTTTACCGCTTACAAATTCATGGTCGAAGCTATCATATTTAATATCAATAGATTTGAATTTATCTAATTGATTTGCTAAAATTGATAATCCCATTGGACCATCTGTATTAAAATTATTTGCAATAGGAAGTCTCCATACTTGAAATCTAGGGGCATTTGTAAAAATAATATCCGTTTCTTTTACATTTGGGTATCTTTCACTAAATGATATTTCTTTTCCTAATGAATTTTCATTTTTAGAAACATATAATTGATTTGTTGTAATATAAGTTCCATTTAAATATTCGTGATATGTTAATCTTGTATAAAATTTTTGTTTATTACCAGTTCCTTCTGTTTCTCTACTAACAGTTATAATTCCATTTATATAAGAATTAGTATATTTATATGGTAATATTACATCTCCATCGATATAATCAATAATAGTTTTATTATCCTTTTTGTATTCTACTGTTACCATTGTTCCTAGTGCATGTAATTTTTCTAAAAATATTGGGAAATTTGTTTCGAAATCATTTTCTTTGCTACCCAATACTTCTAATAATTTTTTGGTAGATTTAACTTTATCTAATCTTATCTCTACATTTTCACTATAAATCAGTTTAGAAAAATCTTCACAAAGTTTTTTAGGCATATTTAAAGTTTTGCGTTCTTTTTGAGCAGTTGTTCCATCGACTTTTTTTATATCATACCAATGGAAATCATTTACATTACCTCTATACCATTGTTTCCATATTGCCATAAAATCATAAATATCGCCTACTACCACATTTATATTTTTTTTACTTAATGTTTCTTTTATATTATCATATAATGTCTTTTATATCACTTATCCTTTCCAATGTATGCTAAACATATAATCGTTATACATATGATTGCTGTAATTAATACCGCTTTCATAATTGCCTCCTATTCTTTTAATCCTAATTTTCTCAAGTTATCCTTTACCCAATACTGAAAAAAATCACATGTATGGTCCGCATAATAATACGAAATATCTTTAGACCAACTATTGTAATATTGTTCTGTAGCAGGTATTTCTTTTTCGCTTTTATCAGGTATCGGTTTACCTTTCTCTATGCTTCCCTCAAGCCACATATAATTTTCAATTTCTTTTTTGAATATCCAATTATTTGAATTATTCAGCGCTCTAAATTTACCTAATGATAAAAGATCATAAGAATATTCAATTAATTTTTCCTTATTTTCACCTTTATTTACTGGATGAAATGCTTTTCCATAGTCTGAATACAATTGATTTCTTAAAGCACCTTCTGCACTATCTATCGTTTCATTATCAATTGCTGTATTATATTTTTTTAACATTGTCATTTCAAAATCAAATATATCTTTGCTTAATTGACTTGGAGCACGTTTATTGTTTTTTTCATGTGGGCTATAATAGTATAAATCTAATAAATACCAATACCCATCACTACCAAAGCCTATACATCCACAAGTAGTAGCGCTTGTTTGATGACCACCATCGACTACGAAATCTATATATATTATTCTTATTTTATTTTTTTCTAAATAATCAGCATCTACCCATTCTATTTGTTCAGGATTATAAATCATGCCTTCCATGCCTATTACTTCGCCTAAATAAATCCATCTATATCTTTTAGGATCATATTTAGATAATCTTTCTGCTTCATCAATAAACATTTGTCCTAACCATTTAGCAGGAACAGTTCTATAATCACTATCAGTTATTAAAACGTCATCTCTTCCTTTCATTTTTTCCACCCATTGATTAACCCAATGATATTTATTTTTTGGCGGATTAAATGAAAATAAAGATATAAACCAATCATCATTACCTCTTGAAAAGGTTGCAATAATTTGTTCTATTTCTTCTTCATCTTTAAATTCCGTTAATTCTTCAAACCATACAATTTTTATCGGTGTATTTTCATCTATTAATCCTTTAAGTTTTTCGTAATCATCTGCCCCTGCAAAATATATTGTATTACCATTATTAAGTTTTACTCTTAAAGGCTGTATAGTACACGTATAATCCACATTTTCGATTAGTCCTAATCTTTTAAGTCCTCTTTTTATTTCTTTATATACACTATCTCTTAATGTGTTTTGATATTTTCTAATAACTATTG
The DNA here is from genome assembly GCA_947623975.1 of uncultured Bacilli bacterium. GTDB lineage: Bacteria > Bacillota_I > Bacilli_A > RF39 > UBA660 > RUG13868. Next base: position 1,748 of record CANQHY010000065.1, on the reverse strand, counting down.
CGCTGCATTTTTCTTCTTCCCAACAATGAAATGGCACTTTAATCGCATTTTTACTTGTTTTTGTAGAACCACGACCACCTTTATCTATTTGTCTCGGCTTTTTTGAATTAAAAGTTTTCCAAAAAGATGGAGCAATTATTTCACTTAATTTCATAATCACTCCTTTGGTAAATCGTTAATGATAACCACTCTATTATTAGCATTAAATTCACCATTATTTTTTAACTTTAATTCTCTTGATTTTAAAGCCTTGTCAAATATTACTCCATATACTGTAGCAATATCTTTAACCGTTGTAAATGCATCTGGATTTTTCAGTTTCTTTTTTAGTGCAGACAAAGACAACTTAATTATTTCTTTTTGGTCTTCGGCAATTGAATCCATATATGTTAATATATCTTCCATGTTTTTATTATTTTTTTCTTCAATTTTTTTCAAACTATCGGGATTTTCCTTAACTATCTTTCTAACAGTTGTGTCAGTAACATTATTCATTCTTGCCGTTTCAGAATAATTTTGATTTATTGTATAATCTGCTATGATTTTTTTCTTTTGCTTATCAGTTAACTTTATTCTAGGCATATTAACCAACTCACTAATGATCTTTTACTATAAAAAGTCATGCATTTATTTTCTTTAATAGAAGTATTATGTGGTTTGTAGTTAAATTTAATTATTTTAGATATTTTGCCCTTGTTAGGCTTTTGTATTTCAATGAGAGAGATATCATACTTATTATTTAATTCAAATAATTTATATTTTATAATTTTATCTAAATTCTTTTTTATCATATCTCCTTTCTCATAATTGTTTAATGGTTGCAGGGGTTGGATTTGAACCAACGACCACAAGCTAAAGAGACTTGCGAGCTACCAAACTGCTCTACCCTGCGATAAATAAAAAAATATTATTTATTTAATACTTTTTTTGTTTTATTTTTATAATCCTTTTTATATTCTTTTGGTATTTCGACTGTTTTTGTTTTACTTAATTTAACAAAAGTTTTTTTAAAAGGATTATTTCCTAATAATACATGTAGCCTTTCTTTAGAAACAGAAAATATTTCCCCTTTTTTTGGTATTCTATTTAATTCACTATCTTTTATATTATTCTTTTCATATGTATCCAAAGCTTCAACAACGATTTTGTTTTTCATATGCTCACTTCCTTTCAATTATTTTTAATAAAAATTGCCGCTAATAATAAAATAATTAATGAAATTATCCATAATACTACTTTAATTCCTAAAACTATAAGTATTGGGCTTATGATTCCATACCATGGCCAATTAATTATTCCATTAACCTGTAAAACTAAAAATACTATTGTTAATACTGCTGATAAAAATCTCATAACTTTCTTTTCCTTCCCATTTCTCTATTTAATGTTTTAACAATATATGGTTCATCATAATTAAGTTCTATGTTGTGCCTTATAACTAAAATTACACTATAGGCATTTGGATCAATATTATCTAATATTTCGTACATTTTCTCTTCGATATAGGTTGTTTCTATTAGTTCCATACCTTTTGATCTATTCATGCCATATATTCTATAATTCATCTATTTTTGCCTTTCTGGTAGGGGATGAGAGATTTGAACTCCCACTTCCTCGGATATAAGCCGAGTGCGTTAACCAATTACACCAATCCCCTAAATTGATAAGTAAAATAAAAAGAACTATCGCTAGTCCTTTACTGCACACTTACTGCACTTTTACTACACTATTGTTCTTTAATAAGCACT
>CANQHY010000064.1 GCA_947623975.1 uncultured Bacilli bacterium | reverse complement strand
CACCTAATCATTTATGATATATTATTTGAGAAATTTTCGCTTGATAATATTTAGGAAATTTTCCCTTGATAATCACAAATTTAACATATTTCGTTGACATTATGATTACATTTTAGTATAATCTTAATCGGTACATTTAAATCCCCACATAAGTTTAGCCGCGGGAAAGTTGAACTTAAGTAAAAGGAGAAAAATATGACAAGTTATATGCAAAAAAAAGAGACTGTAGAACGTAAATGGTATGTTATTGATGCAGATGGTCAAGTTTTAGGACGCGTTGCCGCTAAAGCTGCTCATGTATTGCGTGGAAAACATAAACCAACTTATACTCCACATATTGATTGCGGTGATAATGTAATAATAATTAATGCTGAAAAAGCTGTTTTGACAGGTAATAAGTTAGAAGACAAAAAATATTACAATCACTCAATGTATCCAGGTGGATTAAGAGTTAGAACTGCAAAAGTTATGAAAGAAAGTTATCCAGTTGAAATGGTAGAACGTGCAGTTAAAGGAATGCTTCCTCATACTAGACTTGGTAGACAAATGTATAAGAAATTGTTTGTTTATGCAGGAGGTAGTCATCCACACATGGCACAAAAACCAGAAATCATGGAAATTAAATAGGGAGGTATAGGTATGGCAAAAGCAAAACAAAACATTTATTATGGAACTGGTAGAAGAAAAGCTAGTATTGCAAGGGTTAGATTAACTTCAGGTACTGGTAAAATTACAGTAAATGGAAAAGATGTTCATGAATATCTACCTTATGAAACTTTAATAATGAATTTATCACAACCACTTGAACTAACTAATACAAAGGAAATTTTTGATGTAGATGTCGATGTTCGTGGTGGTGGATTTTCTGGTCAAACAGGTGCGATTAGATTAGGTATCACAAGAGCTTTATTGGAATATGATTCTACAACTCCTGCTGATAGTGAGAATAGCTATAGAAAATTATTAAAGTCTGCTGGATTTATTACTAGAGATGCAAGAATTAAGGAACGTAAGAAACCAGGACTAAAGAAAGCAAGACGTGCACCACAATTTTCAAAACGTTAATTTACAGTTTATTTTCAAACTCGCAAATGCGAGTTTTTTTTAATTTATATATATTATATTTTTTATGATACAATATATTAGGTATGTTTATCTAGATGATTAGCTTAATTTTCGTGATGTGACCTATAAACTTCTAGATGAATTTACTTTTAAAATTATTAATAGGACAATTAAATTGGTATTAAATAAAAATATTAATTAATAAGAAAGGGAAAATAGTTTACCCGTGTTAGTAGACTATTAAATGAATTGATATGTACGATATAATTATTGTAGGAGCAGGTGCTGCTGGACTCACAAGTGCTATCTATGCAAGAAGAGCTAATAAAAAAGTTTTAGTGCTCGAGGCTAAGTCATATGGTGGTCAAATATTAAATGCCAATAAGATAGAAAATTATCCTGGTATTGAATCTATTTCTGGTGTGGAATATTCAAAAACTTTATATAATCAAGTGAAAAAATTAAAAGCTGAAATAAAGTTTGAGACAGTACTTAAAATAGATGAAGATAAAAATGTATTTACCAATAAAGGCAAATACAATTCTAAGGCGGTTATTATTGCTACCGGTGCTGAAAATAGAAAGCTTAATATTGAAAAAGAAGCTGAATTCGTTGGTAAAGGAATATCCTACTGTGCTACTTGTGATGGTAATTTTTATAAGGATAAAGTTGTTGCTGTAAATGGAGGTGGCAATACTGCTTTAGAGGATGCATTGTACTTATCAGAAATAGCTAAAAAGGTTTATTTAGTGCACAGAAGAGATTCGTTTAGAGGCGATGATAGTTATGTAAGTGAGTTAGGAGAAAAAGAAAATGTAGAATTTGTACTAAATTCACATATTGTTAATCTGAATGGAAAAGATAAATTGGAAAGTATAACCGTAGCGGATAATTTGAACAATAAAAAAGAATTAGCTATCGATGGTTTATTTATTGCTATAGGTCAAAGTCCTAAAAATGAAATATTTAAAAATGTAGTTGATTTAAATGAATACGGTTATATAGAGTCATTAGATGGCGTTCATACTAAAACAAAAGGCATTTATGTTGCGGGAGATGCTCGCGTCAAAGAATTAAGACAACTTACAACAGCTGTTAGTGATGGGAGTATAGCAGCAACGGTGGCTATTAAAGAAATGAAATAATAAATTTATATACATAATATAACGAGAATGTAATTAATAGAGAGAAGGGTTAAATTTGAAAAATAAGGAAAAAAATAATAATTTAGTAATATACTTGTTAATAGCAATAATTATTTTGATTTCAGTATTAGTATTGGTATTAGCACTAAGAGATGATGATACTGAAAAAAAATATAGTAATAATGGTACATATGATAATAATATATATGATGATAATGGAAATAGTGATGGGGATAGTAACTCAAATAACGGAAATAAATATATAACAAAACAACAAGCAATTCAAATTGTATTATCTAACGAAAGTTTGAAAGAGGAAGACATATTTGATCTAGATATAGAATTGGATTATAAATATGGAACTAATGTCTATGAAATAGATTTTAATTATAATCACTACGAATATGAATATTACGTTGATGCTATTAGTGGAAAGATTTTACACTCTTTTAAAGAATTTGATTTTTAATTTGTAAACTTTACATATGATATTTATCTAAAACTATAATTTTATTAAAAAAATATGCGTACCTAGGCTCCAATAAAATAAACTAAAAGTTAACATTATTTGCCAACTGTGGCAAGTATTTTTTTTAATTGAATTTAAAATTTTTATAAAAAAAATGTCGAATTATGTATTTGTATGTTATAATTAATATAACAGTAGACGAGGATATGAGATAGGGTAGAGGTGCTCTTTCGATACAGGATCTGAAAATCGGAGGATTTATGGAAAAAAAGCATAAAAATACAAATATAATTTTTAATATTTTGAAAATATTTTTTTTGACAGTAGCCATTATTATTGTGTTGGTTGCAGGAATTATCATTTATAAAGCAAATGCTAATCCAGATAAAGTTCCAGATATTTTTGGTTATAAACCAATGATAGTGTTATCTGGTTCAATGGAAACATCGATTTATACGGGTGATTTGGTATTCGTTAAGATAGTTGATACTGATACTTTCCAAGTTGGAGATATAGTGGCATTTAGAAATGAGAAAAACACGGTTACAACTCACAGAATTATTGAAATAGTAAATGAGAACGGGCAAACATATTTTAGAACAAAAGGAGATGCTAATAATGCCGAAGATGCTAATTTAGTTTCTATGGATGACGTTGAAGGAATTTATATTTGGCGTATTGCTGGTTTTGGTAATTTCTTGATGTTTATGAAAGAACCAATTGGACTTATTTTAGTATTATTAGTTATTCTAGTTGTTGGATTGCTTTGGCTATATCTTGTAAATAAAAAGGATGAAAAAAAGCAAAAAGAGGAAGATGAAAAAGATAGATTAGAGTTTGAGGAATTTAAAAAGCAACGTGAATTAGAAAAGAAAAAACAATTAGAAAAAGAGAAGGACGAGTAAAAAAATCGATTGATATAAAAAGCTTTTTGCTTTTTATATATAAATAATATTCTAGAATATTATTAAAAAATTTTTGTAAAGGAGGTGAAAAAGATGAGAAAGAGAACAGTTGGTTCTGCAGTAGCAGTTTGTATGTTAGTAGCATTTTCTTTCTATTTCATTGGAGGTACTTATGCTAGATATACGACAGATTTTACAGGTACTGCTAAATTAAATGTAGCAAAATGGGCAACTAAAGTTAAAGATGGTGTAGCTGAGAGCACAGATTTAACTTTGAATTTTACTACTGAGGAAAATTCAAATGTAGTTAGTGGTAAAATTGCTCCAGATGTAACTGCTACAGCTAAGGCAGAAATCGATTTAGAAGGCACAGAAGTTGCAGTAGATGTTTTACTAAAGAGTGGTGAAGGTTCTATTGAAGATGCCGTTAATACCGCAGTAGCAGATTTAGGAATGAAAGCTTCTGATATTAAATTTGAACTTGAGGTAAAACTTGAAGGCGATGAAGGTGGAAGCAAAGTAACTGCAACAACACCTGGAGAAGAATATAAAATAACTCTTCCAGATGCTGCTAGTGGTTTTACTGATGGTAATAGCATAGTTACAGTTAATTTGAAAGTAACATGGACAAATAATGATGCTAATAGTGCTGAAGATACTGCTGCAGGTAAAAAAGCAGGAGAATTATCAATCCCTGTTAAAGTAACAGTTCAACAACATATTGACTAATAAAAAATGGAAGCTTTAAAACTTCCAGTAACGTTTATAAGCAATTGTAGACGTTACTGGCACTTTTAAAAGAAATGTGGTGATTTATTATGGATGAAAGACAGAGAAAAGAAAGACAAAACGAAAGATTATTTGTTATTGTTGTTTTGCTTTTAATTATATTTGTTATCATAATTTTTCTATTAATAAAAAATCTAGGATTTATTGACCATAAACCACTTGTTCCAACTGGAAATGTTGACATTTTTGATATAGTACTGAATGGTGATTGTGGCGATTGTGAGTGCTGGAAGCCAGAAGATGATGAGGGTTCTGTTACTGTATTTGATGGAGACGTTATTTATTCTAATAACACACAACTTAATATATTTACAAGAACAGCTTATGAGGTTGTTGATGGGAAAATTGCTCCTGGTGGAGAAAACTCATATCAATTCATAATAAGAAATAACAATACTTTTAATATAATGTACAGCTTGACATTAATTGAAACTAATGATTATAACATAAACATGAAATATAGATTAAAAAAGAATGAAAGGTATGTATCAGGAGATGATGATACTTGGGTAACCTATGACGAATTGAAACAAGATTTCCAAAACCTTAGCTCGAAAAATTATGACGTTTATACTTTGGATTGGAAATGGTTTGAAAGCGAAAATGATACCCAAATTGGTACTGATATTAATTCAAGATATGATTTGAAGATAAAAATAAGTGCTGTTGAGTACGAGTACTAGAGAGGAAATGTGATATATGAAAATGAAAAAGTATAAGCTAAAAAAAAATATTAAAAATTTTTTAGTATTTTACAGTATAATCTGTATGATGTTTTTTGTTAGTTATACTTTTTCTAGATATATCGATACAACAGAAATTGATTACGGTGTTGACATTGCGAAATTCAACGTTTCAGTAAATGATGTAAGTGTTACAGATGGTGATTCATTTGAATTGCTGTTAAGTCCTAATGCCAATACGCATAATGATAAAATAGCACCAAATTCGGAAGGGTATTTTGAAATAGTCATTAATCCCAATATGACAGAGGTTAGCTTAGAATACGAGTTCTTATTTGATTTAAGCAAGTTAGATAGCGATTTAAAGCTAACTGAGTGCATTTTGAATGATAAGGATAAATTAGAATTTCAAGATAACTTGATTAAAGGGGATTTGCTTCTTCCTAGTACTGAGCTAGGATTTACTGAAGAGGATAAACTTAATATTAAAATTTATTGGAAATGGGTTGAAGAAGAAGATATTATAAATCCTACCATTGACAATACTAATATTATGGTTTCGTCTATTGTTAGGCAAAAGTTAGATTAGGTGAGTATATGAATAAATGTAAAAGAAAACTTGAAAGAAAAAATTTATATTTAGTGGTAGCTGCAATAAGTATTTTGTTCTTATATACTTTTAACGTTACGTCGAGTAGATATATGGGACAGTTAGAATCAGACAACGATGTTATTGCAATACCAATTTTGAATCTAAGTAACAATGAAATGGTATACAATGTTGATAAAATGTTGCCAGGTGATGTACGTGATATAGAATTTTCTGTTTCTAACAAAGAAGATTCAAAGATAAATGAAATATTATTAGAATATGCTTTTGAGTTCACAGTTGGAAATGAGCTTCCATTAAAGATAAAACTTTTTGATGTAACAGACAACACCGAAATTGATATCACTGATTCTGTAAGTGACACCGAAAGACTAGATTTTGGTACTGAAAGCATCAAGAATTATAAGTTACAAATTACATGGGACGAAAATGATAATGATATAAAATATGCAAACAAAGCGACAACTATTCAAGTAAAGCTTCGTGCCATACAGGTGATTTGATTTATTATGAAAAACGTAAAAAAAGTATTTTCCATTATATTTTGGATAGTCCTTGTAATTGTAGCTCTCTATAGCATAATAATAGTGGTACAGAAAATATTTGCTAAAGATAAAACACCAAGTTTTTTTGGGTATAAAAACTTTATTGTATTAACCGGAAGCATGTCACCCGAGTTAAAAATTGGCGACTTAGTTTTTGTAAAAGATACAGACGATATAAAAAGAAACGATATTATATCTTTTAGAGTTAATAACTCAGTAGTTACTCATCGCGTAATCGAAGTGTTGGAAGAAGATGGCGTTTTGAAATATATGACAAAAGGCGATGCTAATTCAGGTGTAGATACCGAAATACTTACTACTGAGGATATCGAAGGAAAATATGTATTTAAAATACCACTTGTAGGTAATCTTGTAATGTTTTTAAAAACTCCAGCTGGAATTTTTTCACTGTTACTTATATTTGGAATAATTTTGTTTGTTGATAGCCTAAAATCGCAAAAGAATATAAAAAAATAAAAAGGAGGGATAGTATTATGCATAATAGGAAAATTACATTATTAGTAGTGGTAGCTTTGTTATTTACATTAGCTATTGGTAGTACTACTTATGCAAGATATGTATTAACTAGGCATTTTGATGCTAACGTTTCTTCGTTTCCTTTTTATTTTGATGCTTATATCCAAATTTCTCAGAACGTCGCTTCTCAAAGTTTTCCTTTGCTTTGTCAAAGTCTACCTTGCCCTGGAAATAATCGCCAAATGCATTCTGGATCTTT
>CANQHY010000063.1 GCA_947623975.1 uncultured Bacilli bacterium | reverse complement strand
CCTTGAGTCTTATAAATATTAATTAATTGGTTAACTCTTCTTTCAGAACAACCGATAATTATAGATGCTTTCTTTTTACCAATTTTACCATTAATTATTTTAATAATAGTTTTATATTTTAATTTTTCTCTATAATTCATTTCAGATATACTAACTTTCTCTTTCATAAATAATCACCTAATCATTTATGATACATTATTTGAGAAATTTTCGCTTGATAATATTTAGGAAATTTTCCCTTGATAATCACACAAAAGACAGGTAATATTTGACAAATAAAGGATTTTGAAATATAATACCTGACCAGTTAGAGGGGGATTTCATGGAAAAGAAAGATCTAATAGAATTAAAGAAAGAATTAAACAAATTGAGTGATGAGGAAAAAAGAGAAAGAGATTTATATTTAAGAGGATTAGCAAACGGAGAATTACAAGGTCCACCTGTTGGTTATGCTAGTATTGATAAACCATGGTTAAAATGGTATAAAGAAGAGGATATGTCATCCACAGTACCTAAATGTTCTATATATGATAATATGTGCAAGCAAACAGAAAAATATGGTAATATGACAGCCTTGGAATTTGGAGGCAGAAAAATAACATATAATGAATTTAAAGAAAAAATTGATAAAGTAGCAAAAATGCTTGTCTCTTACGGAGTAAAAGAAGGCGATGTAGTTTCTGTTTGCCTTCCTAATATACCTGAGGTTGGTTACATCTTTTATGCAATTAACAAAATTGGTGCTGTTGCTAATATGTTAGATCCTCGTACGAATGAATCAACTTTGGTATCTAATGTAAACGATACCAATTCTAACGTTTTACTAACTATGGATACGGTATGTGAAAAATTTTTAAAAACAAATGTTTCGCATATAATTTCTGTTCCAGTTTTGAATTCATTGCCTACGATATTACAAAAAATTGTAAAACTTAAAGATAAGTCTCTATCTGTAGAACTTCCAGATGATGATAGAATTATCCAGTATAAATCTGCCATTAAAAATGGTAAAAAAATAAAACATGATGTAAATAGTGTTTACAAGGAAAATGCTCCAGCAGTTATAGCCTATACAGGTGGTACTACGGGCATGCCTAAAGGTGTAATCGAGACAAATGAGGCTTTTAATGCCATGATTGTGGAAAATAAGTTTGGCGATTATAATGTTTCTTGTGGCGATAAATGTATTAATATAGCTCCACCATGGACTTATTACGGATTGAGTAATTGCTTCAATGCTTATTTGTGTATGGGTGTTGATAGTATTTTGATACCAGCTCTAGGACCAGATGATTTAGGAAAATTAATTCACAAATATAAACCTAATCATGTTATAACGGTACCTTCTGCTTTAATAGCAGTTATGAAAGAAAAACAACTAGAAAAAGAAAATTTGGATTATTTAAAAACAATTATCGTTGGAGCTGATAAATTAGATCCAACTTTTGAAGAAGAATTTAACGAATTTTTGAAAAGTAAAAAGTCGCCTGCTTTAGTTACTAAAGGATATGGTATGACAGAGGTTTGCGCTGCAGCTACATATACCAAAAATGGAACCAATGATAGCGGTACAGTTGGCGTTCCATACATCTTTGAAAATGTTTCTATATTTGATATAGAAAACGGCGATGAATGCTTAATAAATGAACAGGGCGAGATTGCGATAAATGGTCCTAAAAACATGGTAGGCTATTTTGGATCTAACAAAGATAAGACAAAAGAGGTATTAAAAGAACACGAAGATGGTAGCCTTTGGGCTCACACTGGCGATATTGGCCATATTGATAGTGATGGAAAGCTTTATATTGATGGAAGATTAAAAAGAATGTTTGTTAAAAATGGATTTAAAATTTTCCCAGGAGAAATTGAAGAGCAAATCTTAAAATGTGATAAGGTAGAACAAGCTGCTGTTATTTCAGTAGAAGATGAAACGAATGGATTCATTGCTAAAGCTTATGTAGTATTAAAAGATGGCGTTTTAGATAATAATGATAGTATAATAGACACTATAAATAATAATCTAAAAAATACGCTATATGATTATGAAATCCCTGATACTATTGACATTATAGAAAAAATGCCTTTAACAGGTATGAATAAGATAGATTATAGAGCTCTAGAAAAATTATCAAAAAATAATAAATGTAAAAAATTAACTAAGAATGGGTAGACACCATTCTTTTTTTATATCCTTTTTTCTTTATTTAATATATAATTAAGATAGTAGTAGCGCTGTTAGGGTGATAATATGGGTAATTATTTTTTACTTTTTTTTAGTTCTCTTATTGAAATGCTAATATTAATAGTGTATTTCAGCAAGAAAAGAATAAATTTATTTGAAAACAAAGTATACATTTCTTTACTTGTATGTAATGTAATCTGCTTAGTTTTAGAAATTTGTTGTAATTTATGTGCTAATAACATTTTACCGGTTGATAGAAATGTAATAGTAAGATTATTCTTGGTATTTTTAATGCTTTGGGGTTTTCTTTTAACTATTTACACTAATGTAATATCAGTTGCCGATAATAAAAAATATAAAATGATAGTAATTGTATATTTGATATTATTTTTGGTACTTTCCGTTCCTTTGCTTTTCTTACCAGTAAATTTTCTTAAATATAATGATTTGTATTATGCAGATGGAAGTGCCATAAATTATTTAGCAATTGTTGCTACAGGTTACCTAATTATAAATATAATTTTGGTTATTATAAATTATAAAACTGTTGGTAAGAGAATGTTACCGGTAATTGCTTATATCTTTCTTATGCTTATTGCTATTTTGATACATAATGTTGATCCTACTATATCAGCTATCAATTGTTTAGAGACTTTTGTTGGTTTATTAATGTACTTTACAATTGAAAATCCTGATGTATTGATGGTTGAAGCTTTAAATATTGCTAAAGAACAAGCTGATAAAGCTAATCAAGCCAAAACAGATTTCTTATCTAATATGTCCCATGAAATAAGAACGCCATTAAACGCTATCGTTGGATTTAGCCAAAATTTATATGAAGAAAATATACCTGATAGTGTTAAAGGTCAGGTCGAAGACATAATTTCAGCATCTGATAGCCTTCTTGAAATCGTAAATGGTATATTAGATATTTCTAAAATAGAAGCTAATAAACTCGAAATAATTAACGACGAATATAGTTTTAAAAAAGTTTTTGACGAACTAGTTTCCCTAACTCGTGCTAGAATGAAAGATAAGCCGTTAGATTTTAGATTTTATTACGATGAATCTATTCCTAAAGTTCTATATGGTGATAAATTAAGAGTAAAACAAGTAATCTTAAATATACTTACTAATTCCGTTAAGTATACTAAAGAGGGATTTATCGATTTTAAAGTCAATTCTTTTATAAAAGATGATATTTGTAGGCTTATTATATCGGTAGAAGATTCAGGAATCGGTATAAAAAAAGAAAACTTAGATAAATTGTTTACGAAATTTCAAAGATTTGAAGAAAAAAATACTACCATTGAAGGTACTGGTTTAGGACTTGCTATTACTAAAAAGTTAGTTGAATTAATGAAAGGACAAATAATTGTTCAAAGTATTTATGGTGAAGGATCAAAATTTACTATAGCACTTGATCAGAGAATAATTATTAACCCAACTAAAGATTTAGAAGAAAGTACGCATTTATCTTTGGATAGTGAAATATTTGATTTAACAGGTAAAAGAATTTTGATAGTAGATGATAATAAACTTAATTTGAAAGTTGCTGCTAAAATGTTAGAAAAATATAAAATTGAGACAGAACTAGTTGAAAGTGGTTTTGCATGTTTAGAAAAAATAAAAACAAACAATAAGTATGATCTTATATTTTTAGATGATATGATGCCTAAAATGAATGGTGTAACAACATTAAATGAATTAAAGAAAATAGAGGGTTTTAATATACCAGTTGTTATACTTACAGCTAATGCTATTTCTGGTATGAGAGAAAAATATATAAAAGAAGGTTTTGACGAATATTTAGCTAAACCAATAGAACGTAATAAGCTTAACAGTATTTTAAAAAAATTTCTTATGTAAATTTATTACTGATGAATTTTATTTATCGTTCATTGGTTCACATCTTGATATATCCGTGATATAATTGTTTAAAGTAAGGACGTGTTACTATGTTTAATGAAAAAATCTTAACAGATAATGGTGTGAATTTAAAAAAAAGCTTGGAACTATTTGGCGATATGAACACATATAACGAGAGCTTGGGTGATTTTTTAAAAGACGTTGAAGAGAAAACTGATAATTTAAAAAAATATAAAGAAATTGGTGATATGGCTAATTATGCTATACTTGTTCATTCATTAAAAAGTGATGCTAAGTATTTTGGTTTTGAAAAATTAGCTGAACTTTCCTATGAACATGAAATGAAAAGTAAATCAAATGATATTTACTATGTATCTGAACATTACAGTGAACTTATGAGTGAAATAGAAAAAATTATAGATATAGTTAGAACTTATTTAGGGGTTAATGGCATAGAAAAAAATACTGTAAAAGAAATTGTTAAAGATGCAAGTGATGGCACTATTTTAGTAGTTGATGATTCTAATATAATTGCTAACTTTATATCTAAAATATTTGATTCTTCATATAAATTAATAATAACTAAAGATGGTAAAGAAGCAATTGATGCCTTGGCTAATCCAAATAACCTTATAAAAAGTATGTTATTAGATTTAAATATGCCAAATGTAAATGGCTATGAGGTTTTAAAATTTATGAAAACTAATGACTTGTTTAAAAACGTCAATGTTGCTATAATAACAGGAACTGATTCAAAATCAGTGTTAAATAATATTTCAGAATACCCAGTTATGGCCATACTTGAGAAACCATTTAATGAGATAAATATTAAAAAAGTCGTGGAGATTTTAAATAAAAGTAATAGGTGATAAATAATTTTTTGACATCTATATACTTTATAGATGTTTTTTATTGCACTTTTTATTTATAATTACATAGTATATTATACGGAGGCGTAAAATGTTTTTTAAAAAAATGGATATAGTAACAAGAGTTTCTTTTTTTACTATTTTTTTGAACGTATTTTTAGCAATACTTAAATTTTTAGCAGGAATAATAGCTAAGAGTAGTGCTATGGTATCGGATGCTATTCATACTTTGTCTGATGTTATCAGTACGGTTATTGTTATTGTAGGATTTAGACTTTCCATTAAGACATCTGACAAAGAACATCAATATGGACATGAGCGATTTGAGCCTATCGCTTCAATATTGCTAGCTACTATTTTATTTATTACAGGTGTAGGAATAGGAACTACTGCGATTGAAAATATTGTTACAGGAAGTTATAAAAATATTGAAATACCAGGATTATTTGCTCTTGTCGCTGCTATTATTTCAATTTTAGTAAAAGAATGGATGTATTGGTATACTAGAAAAGCTGCAAAGAAAGTTAATTCTTCAGCTATGTTAGCAGATGCATGGCATCATCGAAGTGATGCACTATCTTCTATAGGAGCTTTTATAGGAATTTTGGGAGCAAGATTAGGATTTCCTATAACTGAAATAATTGCAAGTTTCTTAATAGCTATTTGTATTTGTAAAGCTGCTATCGATATTTTACGCGATGCTGTCGATAAATTAATTGATAAAGCCTGTGATGATGAGACTATCGAAAAAATGAAAAAAATAATAGAAAAACAGGATGATTTAATAGTTATTGACGATATTAAAACTAGACTTTTTGGTAATAAAGTATATGTTGATGTTGAAATATCGTTGGATGGTAATAGAAGCCTTTTTGATACGCATAATGTAGCAGAAAAAGTACATGATGTAATTGAAAAAAAATTTGATAATGTTAAACATTGCATGGTACATGTAAATCCTTTAATTTTAAAGAAATGAAGAATTATATTACTTTTTTAAGTAGCATAATTCTTTTCTTTTTTTTTAAAATAGTGTAAAATCTTTTTATAGGAGAATAGTTATGAAATATGTTAAATGGTTATTTGTTATTTGTTTTATTGTATTAATTTGTGGTTGTGGAAAAACGCATTCAGCTGATAATCCTATTGATAATTCAGAAGATGATAATTCTTTGAGTGAAATTGATAAGAAAGTTAATGAAACATTAGAAAGCATGACATTAGATGAGAAGATAGGGCAGATGCTTATGGTATTTTATAGAGTTCCAAAGTCTGATGATACCCTTAGAAGCACCTTGCAAGATGTAAAGCCCGGTGGATTTATTTTATTTAAAGAAAATATAACAACATATGATGATACTCTTAACTTAATTAAAGAAATTAAGTCATCTTCTAAAATACCGATGTTTATTTCTGTCGATCAAGAGGGGGGAAATGTTCAAAGACTTTTGGCTCTTTCTGATAAAGAAGTATCAAATATTCCCTATATGAATGATGTTGGAAATACTAACGATGTAACAGTTGCTAAAAATATAGGTAAGGTAATTGCCGAGGAATTAAGAGTATTTGGTATAAATATGGATTTTGCTCCTGTAATTGATGTTTTTTCTAACAGTGAAAATACAGTTATTGGTAGAAGATCATTTGGAAATAATCCTGAAATTGTCAGCAATATGGGACTTGCTGTAGCAGACGGAATACTAGAGAATGGTGTAATTCCTGTTTATAAACATTTTCCTGGTCATGGTAATACTGCTGTTGATTCCCATGTTTCGCTACCTATTGTCACAAAAACAAAGGAAGAACTATTTAATAGTGATTTAATTCCTTTTGTTAGAGCTATAGAAAATAATGCTCCTTTAATAATGATAGGTCATTTGGCAGTTCCATCTATAACAGGCGATAACACACCAGCATCTTTATCTAAATCAATTATTACGGATTTATTAAAAAAGGAAATGGGATATGACGGACTTGTTATAACTGATGCTTTAAATATGGGAGCTCTTACTAATTATTATGAACAAGATGAGATATATGTAAG
>CANQHY010000062.1 GCA_947623975.1 uncultured Bacilli bacterium | reverse complement strand
CATTGTAAATTTAGATAATTATTGATAAAATAGAAATGTCTTTAAAAAAGACATTATTTTTATGGCCCGTTGGTGAAGTGGTTTAACACGCTGCCCTCTCAAGGCAGTATTCATGGGTCCGAACCCCATACGAGTCACCATATTTGATTTTAAATAGCGAAAGCTATTTTTTTCTTATAAAGAAAGTGTATAAAAAAAATAACTAATCAGAAAATTGTAATATAAAGTGGCAGTGTTAATTAATAAAGTATTATACTAAAAATTAAAATAAAAAATGATTGATATTATATAGGTAGCATTCAATTTATTCATGAATCATTGTACTTTTAATAAAAGTTCTTTAATTTTTATTTTATTCTGAATAAATTATAGCAATATACATAAGATAATAATATGAAAGATAAAAAAATAAATTTTAAAAAATTATTTTTAATAATATTTTTGACTATTTTGGTAGGTAGTTTCTTTAGCTTCTTTGTATCTATGGATTTTTACAAAGATTTGGTTAAGCCACCACTTTCACCACCGGGAATAGTTTTTCCGATTGCGTGGGTAATACTTTATATACTTATGAGTATCTCACTATATATAGTTACAAATGACGATGAAGATCATACAAAATATTATGCAATTTATATTGGGCAACTTATAGTAAATTCATTATGGACCCTTATTTTCTTTGGTTTTAAGTTTTATCTCTTTGGATTTATTTGGGTATTGTTTTTAATTGTATTAGTATTAATTATGACATATATGTTCTTTAAGAAAAATAAGGTTGCTGCATATTTACTTATTCCATATATCTTGTGGCTAATTTTTGCTTCTTATCTAAATATTCAAATATATTTGTTAAACTAAAAAAAGTCAACTAGTGACTTTTTTTAGTTTGTTATCTTCTTTGTTTTTTACATTAACTAAACAATATATTAGTAGAAGAACTAATATGCCTAAAAGTTCCAATACAATAGGTGGCCATACATAATTTAAGAATGGATAAAGTTCTACTATAAAATCAGGAAAACCATAAGACATTATATAATTAGTACCAAAAATAGTATTAAATATGAACATTACAATAAAAATAACGTTTCCTAAGATAAATGTTTTGCACATATCTTTTTTAGTAATTGTAAAATCTTCTAAATAAAGGATAAAATAACTAAATAACATTAATAAATGATGACTTATAAAGTATTGATAAAAGACAAAATAATCAAAGCTACTAGCAAGATCCGGGTAAAACATAGCAGGAAGTGGACCAACAAAAGTTAAAGGAAATATTACTTTATATAAATTCCTTTTACCAGTTAATAAATATATCATAAATAATGTTCCTGCTATAAAACAAAGGTGCAAGGGAAGATGAACTTTCCAATTATAGACGCCATAATAAATATAACTTCCATAATATATTACCATATTACTAAAAAGGATTGTAAACATGCTATACTTTATTAATTTATGATATCTTTTATCTATATTTTTAATCTTTTTGCGTAATAGATATATAAAAATAAAACCAATAATTACTATTAAAATACACCCGATGTGAACCTTGCCAAAAAGTACAAAAGGAATACCAGGTTTTTCATCCAAGAAAAATTCTCTCATACCATCACCAATCAAATTATAACAATAAATCTTGATTTTTTAAAGAAAATTTGATATTATAGGCAAAGTTTATGTAGCTGGAGGGGATAGTAGTGACAAAAAAATTAAAATACGATGAAAAGACACAAGATTTAATAGATTATTTAAAAGGTGGAGTAGTCTTAAAAAGAGACAATAGAGAAAGATACGGTTGGATAGTGGGACTAGAAAAATGCATTGATACGTTTGATTCTGATGTTTCCGATTATCAAAAGGGGTATGAAATTGGTCGTATATTTGACACCCCTAGTACATTTAGAAGTAGAATAAAAAGATTGGATAAGTATGAAAATGATGAATTTTTGAAAGATTTTAGTGAAAAAATTAAAAGTGTATACCAGTTTTTCTCTGATGAGTATGAAAAAGGAAATGTTGATGATGCCCGTTATTTAATGCACATCAAAGATTATCTAAAAAATTATAAGTATTGTGATTTTATAATAAGTTCTTATATTAATTTTAATGACAGCAGTTTTATAAATGTCTTTTTAGATACTTATGGTATAGATAAAGATACTTTTGATTTTTGCTTGAGAGCTATTATGGAAAACGATCCTATTTTATATAGTAAATATCAAGAAAAATGTGCAGAAAATAGGACTACTAGAATCAAAGAGGTAAAAATGCGAATTGAAGAGATAGCAAATGGCATACAGACAGGATTTTTGAGTGATGGAAGAAAATTTGATGTATTGGAATTCTTTAGAATTTTTCCATTTGTAGATGGACCGTCTACTAATGAAATATTAACTGATTTTGGTTCTAAATATAATCATCTTACGAAAAACATAATTCGCTCTAAATATTTTTTGGAAGAAAATTTTCCTCAATATAGTGATATTATTCATAAATATATGGCACAAAATAAAATTAATAATGGTTCAGGGAAAACTTTTTTAGATACTTATAGACGATTAGATATAGGTGAAATTTATCGTACTAGACATATAATAAATGGAAGAGAAATAACGGATGAAGATAAGGATAAGGTTTTATCTTATCTTAAAGAAAATAACATTCCTCTAATATCTATGGCATACAGTGCTGCTGTTAATAAATATATTAATGGTGAATTAAATTGTAGCAAAGTTAAAGCTAAAAGACTTACTATTAATAATGGTCAAACCTTAATCCCATAAAAGAAGAGCAAAATCTTCTTTTTCTTTTTAGCAGTTAAAGTTGACAAGTGCTAAATATAGTGATACATTTATCTTGTTGAGTTTTCAACAGGAAAGAGGATAATATGAAGAATAAACAATTTAAAGCCGAATCAAAAAGATTATTGGATTTAATGATTAATTCGATTTATACAAATAAAGAAATATTCTTAAGAGAACTTTTATCTAATGCTAGTGATGCTATTGATAAACTTTATTATCGTTCCTTAACCGATCGTAAAGTAAAGGTTGAAAAAGATGATTTATTCATTAAGATAAAATTAGATAAAGAAAATAATACTTTGACTGTTAGTGATAATGGTTGTGGAATGAATGAAGAAGAACTAGAAGAAAACTTAGGAACAATTGCCCAATCTGGAACTCTTTTATTTAAAGAAGAGAATAAAAATAAAGATATGGATATAATTGGCCAATTTGGAGTAGGTTTCTATTCAGCCTTTATGGTAAGTGATAAAATTGAAGTAGTAAGCCGTAAATTTGGCGAAGATAAAGCCTATAAATGGGAAAGTAGTGGAGCAAGTGGCTATTCTATTGGTGAGACTAGTAAAGATAGTGTTGGTACAGATGTAATACTTCATTTGAAAAAAGATGATGAAAATGAGGATTATAGTAAGTATTTGGATACATTTACGATTGAAGGATTAGTTAAAAAATATTCTGATTATATTAAGTATCCGATAAAAATGGATGTGGAACATAAGGAGCTAAAGAAAGGTTCAAAAGATGAATATGATGTTCACGTTCATGAAGAAACACTTAATAGTATGGTTCCTCTTTGGAAAAGAGACAAAAAAGAAGTCAAGGATGAAGACTATGAAAGATTTTACATGGATAAATTCTATGATTATGAAAAGCCACTACGTACAATTAATACCAAAGTAGAAGGACAATGCACTTATAATTCTTTATTATTTATACCTGCTCGTGCACCTTATGACTATTACACTAAAGATTATGAAAAAGGACTTGAACTTTACTCAAATGGTGTTCTAATAATGGAGAAGTGTGCCGATTTGTTACCAGATTACTTTAGTTTTGTAAAGGGTCTAGTCGATACGCCTGATGTATCATTAAATATATCGCGTGAAATGTTGCAACAGGATAGACAAGTTAGAATAATTGCTAAAAATATCGAAACAAAGATAAAAAAAGAACTTGAGACTATGCTAGAAGAAAAAAGAGAAGATTACGAGAAATTCTTCAAAACTTTTGGAATTCAATTAAAATTTGGAATCTATAATGGTTATGGTGCTAATAAAGATACTTTAAAGGATTTAATCATGTTCTATTCTTCTGAAGAGAAGAAATTAGTAACTTTGAAGGAATATGTAGCAAGAATGAAAGAGGGACAAGAAAATATCTATTATGCTTGCGGTGAAACAACAGATAAGATTGACTTACTTCCTCAAGTTGAAGCGGTTAAAGATAAAGGTTATGAAATCTTGTATTTGACAGAATATGTTGATGAATTTGCTCTTCAAGTACTTATGGACTACGAAGGTAAAAAATTTGTAAATGTAAGTAGCGAGAAACTAGACTTAGATACTGAAGAAGAAAAAGAAGAATTAAAGAAAAATAACGACGATAATAAAGATATGTTTAAAGCCATGAAAGATGCTTTAAAAGATGATGTTAAAGATGTAAGATTTACTAGAAGATTAAAAACACACCCAGTATGTCTAACTACGGAAGGTGGTGTTTCTGTAGAAATGGAAAAAGTTATAAACGCTATGCCAACAGATGAAAAAGTTAAAGCAGAAACAGTACTTGAAATAAATCAAAATCATCCGATTGTTGGGAAGTTAAAAGATCTTTATAAAAACGATAAAGAAAGCTTTGAAAAATATAGTAAAATACTTTATGCTCAAGCAAGACTTATTGAAGGGCTTCCTATCGATAATCCAACAGAAATAAGTAATTTAGTGTGCGAAATTATTTCTAAATAATAATTTAAAAGAAATGAGCTTTTCATTTCTTTTTTGTTACAATAAACATATATTTTTTCTAAAATTATTGTTATAATTTTTATGGGATGGTGTTTTATGAAATTTGGCTTTTTGGAGGAAAATGATATTGATAGTTTATGTGAACTATTAGAAGAAGCTTTTAGCCTTAAAGTAAGTTCTAAGGCAATCGAAAAAACTTTGGGTACTACTACTAAATTTCTTTGTGCTAAAGATAACGATAAAGTAGTAGGAACAGTTATGATTACTATTAAAAATGATCCTGTAAAAGATAAAAAGATTTACTATTTAGATTACTTTTCTGTACTTTCTAATTATCAAAATAAAAAAATAGGAACTAACTTATTATTGGAAATAGAGCGACTTGCTAAAGAAAATAATATTTATTCAATTAATTTTACATCTAGTAGTAAAAGAATATATGCTAGAAAAATTTATAATAATTTAGGATACAACATTAAGGATACAGATTCTTTTTATAAGTTAATTTGACATTTAATTATTAAGATATTAAAATATTTTATAAATTTAGAGGTGGTATTATGAAGAGAATATTAACAGGGTTAAAACCAACTGGAGATATGACATTAGGTAACTACATTGGATCAATTATGCAAATGGTAAAAATGCAAGATGAGTATGATTCTTACATTTTTGTCGCTGATTTACATGCTTTGACTACAGTTCAAGATGTTAAGTTGTTAAACGAAAGAATTAGAAAATTTTTAGCGATGTACATAGCATGTGGAATAGATCCTAAAAAAAATACTATTTATATACAATCAGAAAATGAATTTATACCTGCCATATCATATTTATTAGAATGTACTACTTACTATGGAGAAGCTTCTAGAATGATTCAGTTTAAAGAGAAGAGTAAACAAAATGCTAATTTTTCAGTGGGATTACTTACGTATCCAATTTTAATGGCCGCCGATATACTTTATTGTGATACTGATTTAGTGCCTGTAGGAATAGATCAAAAACAACATGTCGAATTAGCAAGAAATATTGCCGAAAGATTCAATAGTCGTTATGGCGACACTTTTGTCTTACCGGAACCACTAATAAGTAAAAGTGGAACTAAAATTAAAGATTTAAAAGATCCAACTAAAAAAATGAGTAAATCAGAAGAAAATCCTCAAGGTGTTATTAGTCTTTTTGATGATCCTTCTGAAATTACCAAAAAGATTATGCGAGCTACTACGGATAGTGATACGACTATTAAATATGATCCGGACAATAAACCAGGAATTTCTAATCTTTTAGATATTGCATCAATACTTTCAGGAAGAACAATTGAAGATATTGAAAAAGATTTTCTGGGAAAAGGTTATGGCGAATTTAAAAAATATGTTGCCAAAATAACTTCTAGTCATATTGCTAATATTCAAAAAAAATATAATGAAATAATTAATAGTGATGAGTTTAATAAGATTTTAGATGAAGGCATAAAAAAATCACGTAAACTAGCAAAAGAAAAATATGAGATAATGAAGGAAAAAATGGGAGTAGTAAGGAAAGCTCTATAGGTATTGGATATGGAAATATTTTGGTGTGACGAGAAAAAGAAACATTGGTATCAAAAAGCTAATTGGTTAAAAGTGTTATTTGTTTTTATGATAATTTTTGTTATATTTTTCTTTTTCTTCTACTTTCTAATAGGAAATAAAAATAATGGACAAATGGCTATTTCTTATTCACTTTTGATAGCATTATTAATTTCTTTTGGTGTACTTATTTCTTCTTTTTTAGAAAATAGAATAAATATTTATGTTGAAAAAGATAAAAAAATTTATGCTTTATTTCCCCATATTATTGGAAATGGATACAATAATACACTTATAAGTTATAAGAAATTTAGGGAAATAATTGCAAAAGAAGATTTGGAAAATATATTTTACAATCAACAAAAATATTATGGTGTTGATGTAGTAGAATTAATAAATGTAATTAGGGTAAAAAAATGCTTAAAAGGTTTTAAATTTAAAGCAAAAGTTATTTCTAATGAATGGTATAGTAAGTCATTATTTTTTGTAGGAGATGACTTTAAATTAAAAAAGAAAGATACAATGAAAACGTTCTTTGTCCCATGCGATTACGAAAAATATGAAGAACTTTATGATTTAATTAATAAGATGAAGAAAAGTTAAGTTTAGTATTTTTTAATCTATATAAACTACAAAAGACAGGTAATATTGTCACTATCAAGGGAAAATTTCCTAACTAAGAAACAATTTTCTTTTTAGAATTATGTCTTTCAATATATCTTTG